>NZ_JAKGBG010000039.1:0-47804 GCF_021532595.1 Pseudoalteromonas sp. OFAV1 | reverse complement strand
TAATTTCTAATTTCTAATTTCTAATTTCTAATTTCTAATTTCTAATTTCTAATTTCTAATTTCTAATTTCTAATTTCTAATTTCTAATTTCTAATTTCTAATTTCTAATTTCTAATTTCTAATTTCTCAAAAATTATATTCGATTGTATTTAGCATAAAAAAACGGGCTAATTTTCATTAACCCGCAATCTATATTTTATACCAATACGCTTACTTATTAGGTATTTTTGCAGACGAGTATTAGCCTAACGTGCCACTAATCGCATATTTCAATACCCAATTTTTTGCAGGGCCTTTATTATTGGCTAATTTCAAGAACTTGCTCCGCGCCCAACTGAGTGGTTTTATTTCATTTGAAAAACCAAAATAGCATGCATCCATCATACTCATCATGAGTAAATTCGCATGACGACGTTTTTTCTCATATTGTTTTAATAATTGATGTTGACCCACGTCTTCTTGATCTTCCAAAATATCCGCCAATGCAACCACATCTTGAAAGCCTAAGTTTACGCCTTGACCTGCAAGAGGATTAATTGTGTGCGCTGAATCACCCACGAGTACTAAACGCCCTTGTGAGTAGTCATTGGCGTGTTGTCTGGCAAGAGGGAAGACAGCATGCTCAAGTAATTCAAAGTCACCCGGTAGTTCAGGGAAATGTGCAATGAGCTTTGCTTTAAGTTCTTCATTAGAAAGTTTTTGCCATTGCTTTAAAACTGCTGCGTCGTGGTAACAAATTAAATTTGCATAAGGTGCTTGCATAGGTAAAAACGCGACAGGTCCGGTTGGAGTAAATTGCTGCCACGTTTTTACTTGTTGAGGAGCATCCAGTTTTATTAATACACCCATACAATGTTGAGCATACTGCCAACCAGTTACACCTAATCCAGCTTTGGTGCGCAATTGTGATTGACCACCATCAGCCGCAATGACTAAATCTGCCGTATAGTGTGTATCACCATAATTCAGAGTGATTGAATCGTCAGTTTGATTTATATCGGTTACAGGAGTCTTTTGCTCGATAACCTCAATATTGTAATCAGCAAATTGTTGCCATAGACTCGCCTGAATTAAGCTATTTTCAATTAAATGGCCTAAATGTGTCTCGCCAATATCTTTACAATCAAATAATAAGCTCTCATCTTGCTGTTGATACGCTTCTAGTTGTTGATAAGGTGCGATTCGGTTTTTACGCAATAATGGCATTGCCCCAAGCTCATCAAGTAGGTGCTCTGAAAAACGATTAATAGCCGAAATACGAATATCCACTTTATCTGAGCTAAGAATACTATCCGCATCAATAAGGTGCTTTTCAATAATCGTGACATCACTCCCCTGCTGCGCCAATTTTATGGCTGTAGCAGAACCTACCATGCCACCTCCAACAACAATTATCTTATTTTTATTCATTTAATATTCGCTCATTTGGCTATTTAAATACCCGGCAAATTGTAACGTAATTCAATAAACAGTGTCAGTGCATTTAATACTTAAGAATTTCAAATCAGGGACTTGTTTGATTTCACACCACAAAGATTAAAACTATACTTGGATCTGTGCGGGTATCCAGCTAAAATACGCGTCCTTTAAGTCGGCATAATTGCCACTTAATCCTGTTTCTAACACATTTTTGTGTCACTACCGAATTGAAAACGAGGCTATATTTCAATGAGTAAAAAGCTGCATATTAAAACCTGGGGTTGTCAGATGAACGAGTACGACTCTCAGAAAATGGCTGATCTACTAGATGCGACAAACGGCTATCAGTTAACTGAAGAAGCTGAAGACGCTGACGTGATCTTACTCAATACCTGTTCAATCCGTGAAAAGGCACAAGAAAAAGTGTTCCATCAGCTTGGCCGTTGGAAGTTATTAAAAGATGACAAGCCAGACTTAATCATTGGTGTTGGTGGTTGTGTTGCATCGCAAGAAGGTGACTCAATTCGCCAACGCGCGCCATTTGTTGATGTGATCTTTGGCCCGCAAACATTACACCGCTTGCCAGAAATGATTAAGCAAGTGCAAAGTGGCGACAGCACATCTGTGGTTGACGTTTCATTCCCTGAAATTGAAAAATTTGACCGCTTACCTGAGCCAAAAGCAGAAGGTCCTACTGCATTTGTATCAATCATGGAAGGTTGCTCTAAGTACTGTACTTTCTGTGTAGTACCTTACACGCGTGGTGAAGAAGTAAGTCGTCCTTTAGATGATGTGCTCCTTGAAGTTGCGCAACTTGCAGAGCAAGGCGTGCGTGAAGTAAACCTTTTAGGTCAAAACGTAAATGCGTATCGCGGTGAAACACACGACGGTGAGATTTGTTACTTCTCTGACCTACTACGTTATGTTGCAGCGATTGACGGCATTGACCGTATTCGTTACACCACCTCGCACCCGGTAGAGTTTACACCAGACATCATCGATGCTTACGCTGATGTGCCAGAGCTTGTTGATCACTTACACTTACCAGTACAAAGTGGCTCTGACCGTATTCTTAACCTGATGAAACGTGGTCATACCGCGCTTGAGTATAAATCGACGATTCGTAAATTACGTAAAATTCGCCCTAACCTAAGCATGTCATCAGACTTCATCATTGGTTTCCCTGGTGAAAGTAAAGCTGATTTTGAAGCAACTATGAACCTTATCAATGATATCGGTTTTGATATGAGCTTTAGCTTCATCTACAGTGCGCGCCCTGGCACACCTGCTGCCGATTTACCAGACGATGTGACTGAGCAAGAGAAAAAAGAGCGTTTATACCTATTACAAAACCGCATCACGCAAATGGCGCAGCAAATTAGCCGCCAAATGTTTGGTACTGAACAACGTATCCTGGTTGAAGGTCCTTCTAAGAAGAACCCGATGGAATTACGTGGCCGTACAGAAAACAATCGTGTAGTGAACTTCGAAGGCCCTCACTCAGTGATCGGTCAATTCGTTGATGTACGTATTACTGAAGCGTTGCCAAACTCTTTACGTGGTGAATTAATTCGTACAGAATCAGAGATGAATTTACGTCGTGATGTGGCGCCATCAGCAATTTTAAATAAAGCTGCCGAAGCTGAAGCCGCAGCTGCCCCTAACGAAATTGGCGTTGCTACTTTCGTACCTTAGGGAGACACTGGTGCTGGCACTGCCAGCACCCATGAATAGGAAGTAATTTTGAGTAATCAATTAAAAACATTAGAGATTTATTTAGAACCTGCCGACAACAAACGACTCTCTTCTTTATGTGGTCCGTTTGACGAAAACATTAAACAAATTGAACGCCGCCTAGGTGTTGAAATTGCCCACCGTGATAATTTTTTCAGAGTCACGGGTAAACTTCATTGCGCCGCAGCCAGCGTTGAAATCTTAAAAAACCTTTACATTGACACTCAACCTATTCGTGGTCAAATAGGCGAAATTGAACCTGATGCAGTGCATTTAGCAATTAGCGAATCGAATGCCCTAGAGCAAGATGAAAACCCGGGCGTGTACGGTAAAGACATGGTGATTAAAACACGCCGTGGCGTTATTAAACCACGCAACGATAACCAAGGCGTGTATGTTGCTAACATCCTGCATCACGATATTACCTTTGGTATCGGTCCCGCTGGTACAGGTAAAACTTATCTAGCCGTTGCAGCTGCTGTTGATGCCCTCGAGCGTCAAGAGATTCGCCGTATTTTATTAACGCGCCCTGCAGTTGAAGCTGGTGAGAAACTAGGCTTTTTACCGGGTGACTTAAGCCAAAAAATCGACCCGTACTTACGCCCACTTTACGATGCTTTATTCGAAATGCTGGGCTTTGAGCGTGTAGAAAAGCTAATTGAGAAAAACATCATTGAAGTGGCCCCACTTGCTTACATGCGTGGTCGTACATTAAATGATGCCTTTATTATTCTTGATGAAAGCCAAAACACCACCGCAGAACAAATGAAAATGTTCTTAACCCGTATTGGTTTTAATTCAAAAGCAGTGATCACAGGTGATATAACACAAGTTGACTTACCACGTGGTGCTCGCTCTGGGCTTCGTCATGCTATTGAGGTATTAAACGGCGTAGATGAAATTAGTTTTAATTTCTTCCAATCACACGATGTCGTGCGCCACCCTGTTGTTGCACGTATCGTAGAAGCCTATGAGCGAAATGATGAAGCTGAGCGTTTAAAGCGCGCAGAAAAGCAACGTGCAAAAGAAGCACAAGCAAACCAACAAGAACCAAACTCGTGACCGAATTAGATTTACAAATAGCCTGTGAGTTTGACGACTTACCTAGCTTTGAACAATTCCAACTATGGGCTGATAAAGCCCTTAGTAACTACCGTGAAGACGCTGAGCTTACTATCGTCATAAGCGACGAAGCACAAAGCCAGCAGCTCAATAATGATTACCGTGGAAAAGATAAACCGACTAATGTCTTATCGTTTCCATTTGAAGCACCACCGGGTATTGAGTTACCTTTAGTGGGTGATTTGATCATTTGTCCGGCCATTGTTTTGGCCGAATCTATTGAGCAAGAAAAGACCTTTCATGACCATTTTGCCCATATGGTGATCCATGGATGCTTGCATTTACTTGGATTTGACCATATAAAGGACGAAGATGCACTCGAAATGGAAAGCATAGAAAAGCAATTACTTGCTGATCTGAACATCGCAGACCCATATCGAGACGATATTTAAATTTACGGAGCAATTAGACGCAATGAGCGACGACAACTCGCAATCTAGCCAGGGTTCTTCTGGCAAAACTTGGTTGGGCAGAATAACCCAAATGTTGCAAGGGGAACCCCAGAATAAAGAAGAGCTGGTTGAAGTAATTGCCGATGCGCAAGAACGCGACCTTATCGACCCTGAAACCAAAGAAATGATCGAAGGAGTACTTGGTGTATCTGAGCTTAAAGTTCGTGACATCATGATCCCTCGCTCGCAAATGGTTACGTTAGAGGTTGATACACCACTTGAAGAGCTGTTACCTATGATGGTTGACTCAACACATTCACGTTTCCCAGTGGTGTGTGAAGATAAAGACCATGTTGAAGGTATTTTATTAGCAAAAGATCTATTACCACTTATCTTAAACAAAGATGAGCAGTTACCTTCTTTGCGTGATTATTTACGCCCAGCAGTAGTCGTACCAGAAAGCAAACGTGTTGACACACTGCTTAACGAATTCCGTCAACAGCGATACCATATGGCAATCGTCATCGATGAATACGGCGGCGTGTCGGGTCTAGTAACCATTGAAGATATTCTTGAAATCATCGTTGGTGAAATCGAAGATGAGCACGACGAAAGCGAAGACCAACAAGATATTCGTCAAGTAGCTAAACACGTTTATGCAGTACAAGCACTGACTGAAGTTGATGACTTTAACGAGTATTTTAAAACCGGTTACAGCACCTCTGATGCTGACACCATAGGTGGTATTGTTTTACACGCATTTGGTCATATGCCAAGTCGCGGTGAAACAATTGATATTGATGGCCTGCAATTTAAAGTCACCAACTCAGATAACCGTCGCATCTTACAATTGCAAGTCACCATTCCTAAGGCTGATGATAACGACAGTGAAGAAACTGCTAACTAAGCTAAGCCTTATTGCAAAAGATAAAAAAGCCTGGCTCGCACTCATTGCGGGCCTCTTTTTAACCTTAAGCTACGCCCCTTATAATCTTTGGTATATTGCCTTTCTCTCTCTTGGCATACTTATCTATTGCATTAATCCGCAGGCAAATGGTAAATCGGCCGCAAAACAAAGTGCTAAGTATGGCTTTATCTTTGGTTTAGGCTGGTTTGGTGCAGGTATTAGTTGGGTGCATGTATCGATAGCCACCTTTGGCGGTATGCCATTAATTGCATCGATTTCATTGATGGTGCTACTTTGCGCTTACTTAGCCTTGTATCCTGCACTAGCAGCTTGGTTGACAACCCGCCTTGCTAAAGGGCCCTATAGCTTTATCTGCTTGTTGCTTGCCAACTTTGCGGTTACAGAGTACTTACGTGGCACTTTGCTAACAGGCTTTCCTTGGTTGAGCTTTGGTTATACACAAACCGACAGCCCACTGAACTTTTTAGCCCCTGTGATTGGCGAGTTTGGTATAACACTTGTTTGCGTGCTCATCGCGTTTTCACTCTTTCGTTTGCTAGGTAAAGACATAAAGCCGTTAATCGGCTCTGTGACCTTGTTGGCAGGCTTATACGTAATTGCGAGTAATAGTGCTTTACAGTATCAAGATAAAACAATTAAAACAGTTTTAGTACAAGGGAACATTAAACAGCATTTACGATTTGAACCGTCAGAGTTTTGGAATACTATGAGTAAATACCAAGACATGACGCGCCTACACTGGAATGCTGATCTCATTGTTTGGCCAGAAGCTGCTGTCCCTGAGCTTGAAGCCCTATCAACACAATACCTAACCGGTCTTGATAGTGCAGCTGCTTTTAACAACACAGCCCTGATCACCGGTATCGTGGATTATCAATACGACACCCGTAATATTTTTAATACCCTCATTGTATTAGGTAAAAAAGAGCAAGATGATAGCGAAGGTCATTATCAGTATTTAGGTAAAAATCGCTATCAAAAGCACCAATTATTGCCTATCGGTGAGTTCGTGCCATTTCAAGAATTACTGCGTCCAATCGCCCCACTGTTTGATTTACCTATGTCGTCATTTACTCGAGGCGATGAAGTTCAAAACAATCTACAGGCGAACGGCTTACATATTTTACCCGCTATTTGTTATGAAATTGCTTTTGCTGATTTAGTGCGTGGTAATTATCGCAGTGATTCAGACATTTTATTCACCGTTAGTAATGATGCATGGTTTGGCGACTCCCATGGCCCGCATCAGCATATGCAAATAGCCCGTATGCGTGCTCTAGAATTACAACGCCCGCTAATTCGCGTAACGAATAATGGTATCAGCGCCGTTTACGACCCTATCACTAAATCACAGTTGAGCATGCCGCAATTTAAAGCTGATGTACTTGAAGCCAATATCACCTTAATCAAAGGCGATAGTCTTTATAGTCAATATGGTAATTGGCCAGTATGGATTGTAGTGATATTACTCAGTGCTGTGGCTGTGTTTATCAGGGTTAAGAAATAACAAATAAAAAAGGCTTCAATATGAAGCCTTTTAAAATTTTAAGATTCTATCTTAATCAACTCTACATCAAATATTAGCAATGAACCTGCTGGAATGCTGCCTACCCGTTTACTGCCGTATGCTAGCTGCGGTGGAATATAAAAGGTAAACTTATCCCCTTCACTCATTAGCTGTAAGCCTTCAGTCCAACCAGCAATGACTTGATTTAAACCAAAGCTGATTGGCGAGTTTCTGACCACTGAACTATCAAATACGCTGCCGCCTAACAGCGTACCATGATAGTGAACCTTGACTTTACTGGTGGCACTTGGTTTTGCCTCATTGTCGCCGCGATGCTCAATTTTGTACTGCAGCCCAGATGCTGTTTCATGAACATCGTCGGCTTTACTATTGTTCGCTAAAAAATCCGCCGCTAGTTTTTCATTTTCAAGGGCTTGTAGCTTCGCCTTTTTACTATTTTTAAAAATTAAAAAGCAAAAAATGCCGATGATCAGTAAAAGTAATAAATTAATCATTCTGCGTCCTTCTCATCATCATTGTCGCCATTTACGATATCAGCAATATTGGCAAGCCTTGTTAAGGCTAGCGCGTTAATAGAGCCATCAGGGTAGCCTTGTGGGGTCATTTCACCTGCGTCTTTATCCATTAATAAGCTCAATGCTTGATCAACCGTTTCAACGGCATAAATGTTAAAGCGGCCTTTTTCAACGGCATCGAGCACTTCATCATCAAGCACCAAGTTCACTTGATTAGATTTAGGAATAATCACCCCTTGCTCACCGGTTAAGCCACGCATTTTACAAAGCTTAAAGAAGCCCTCTATTTTCTCGTTTACACCACCAATTGATTGCACATCACCATGCTGGTTAATTGACCCTGTCAGCGCGATAGATTGGCTAATAGGTAAGTTAGTAATGGCTGATATAAGCGCACACAACTCAGCTAGTGAAGCGCTATCACCATCGATATAGCCATAGCTTTGTTCAATTGCGATATTCGCACTGAGTGTCAGGCTAAATTGCTGAGCGTACTTGTTACCCAAGTAACCGGTTAATAGCATCACCCCTTTTGAGTGAATGGCTTTACCCAGCTCAGCTTCACGTTCAACGTCAATAACGCCATCAGCACCTGCGTACACAGTGGCAGTAATGCGTGCTGGTGTACCAAATGAGGTATCGCCAATGTGCAGCACGGTTAAGCCATTCACCTTACCCACAGCGTGACCTTCAGTAGCAATTAAAATTTGCCCCTCTTTGATATCACTGAGCATGGTTTCAGAGATTTGCCCAGTTCGATACTGCTTACCAACAATGGCCTCGTCTATGTGATGAGCATCAATCACTGTTTGCTCATCTTGTTTAGCATAAAAACTAGCTTCTGCCACTAACTCTAATACATCAGCAAAACGAGCTGAGAGTTTATTATGATGCTCTGCTTGGCGATAACTAAACTTTAATAATCTCGCCATCGCCGCTTCATTCACAGTGCAATTAAGTGTTTGCTGACAATATTCAGTTACCTTGGTAATAAACTGATACTGCAGCTTATCACTACTTGGTAAGTAGTAATCAAAGTCAGCGAGTACACGAAATAACTCAGCAAACTCTTCGTCATATTCACCTATGGTGTAATAAAGCTCTCGCGACCCTAAAAGTACTATTTTTACATCAAGTGGAATAAGCTGCGGGCGTAATGTAAAGCTACTTCCTACTGAGCTGTCTTGGTAGGGTAAGTCGTTTTTGATTTGATGGGTTTTCAAAGACAGTTTTAAGCCATCCCACACTTGCGGGTTAGACATAACTTTCTCTGCATCCATGATCAAATAACCACCATTAGCACGGTGTAATGCACCTGGCTGAATTGAGCGATAGCTGGTGATAAGTGACCCTTGCGACGTTGCATATTCAATCTTGCCAAAGATATTGCCAAAGGTTGGGTTCGGCTCATAGACTACAGGCGCAGCATCGCCTTCTTTGTATTCCACTAAAATATTTGGCGCAAAGAAATCTGTGAGCATACCTTTGCGGTCAAAATCTTCTTTATTTTCGTCGTTGTCATCATCGTCGAGCCACTCTAGTACCGCATCAATGATTTCTTCACGAATATCTTTTAGATAACGAAGAACCCCAATATGTGTTGCATATTTATGCTCAAGCGCTTTAAGAAGTGGTTTAGTAGCAAGCTCTGCTGTTGATTTTTTAAGGTTACGCAGTTTTTCTGATGATTCACGCTTCCAACGTGGTAGCTCAATCAGCGCTTCGATTAACGCATCTTCAAGCTTTTCAATGACTTCATAAAACTCTATACGAAGCGGCTCTTCAAGAGCTGCAAATTCACTATCACTCAGTTGCTTACCGTCAATAAGTGGAGCAAAGCCAACCACACCATTTTCTTCAATGAGAGCCACGCTTTGCTCAAGAGCAGCAATTTCTACTGCAGTTATAGCTGCATCGTAGGTGTCGGTAAACTCGCGATCAATTGATTTTTTCTTACGCTGATACCCAGGGTTATCAAATGCCGCAGGAAAAGTATCAAGCACTTCATCAATAAACGAGTCGATATCATCGGCAAGCTGCTTCGATTGCCCTGCTTGCATAAACAGCGCAATTGGCTCACGGTGATCGTCGTAGTTATTTACATACAACCATTCGTTGGGAGTTGGGCGGCCTTTAGAATGGGCTGTGAGTTTATCTTTCACTAACGTGTAACGACCGTGTGCCGCTTCACCCATCACATATACATTATAACCCGGAAGTTCCATTCCCAGAGAAAAGTCGAGAGCGCTTTGTGCTCGTTGCTGGCCGATAAAAGGGAGTGCTTCTGGATACGGGTTTTGCATGCAAGTGGCAACATGGCTTGCAGAAATCTCTGGCGCTAGCGCAGAAACAGGTAATGGGATTAGTTTTTTTGTCATTCTAACTTCTTATTTCCCAGTCTTTACTGGGCATTATAGGTAACGCCCAGCAAAAGCCTGCGTCACTGATTTAAGGTTGTAATGCCTTACGGCGAAAATAAATACCGCCACATTCAGTACAAGGAGTAATTTGCGTAGCATGGTAAACATCGTAACTATGTTGGCAATTTTTACATACTAATGTGCCCATGGCTATCCATTCTCCTTCTTGATAGACACCATCGTGTTTAAAATCTTGATTAAGGGCATGCCACTCTAACTGGGTTTTATCTTCAATATGCGATAACTCGTACCAAAGCGATTCCTTAAGTTCAAGCCAAGCCAACGAGTCATAATGCTCATCATTTTCTTTGATGTGATCAATATCGCGCTTAAGATACTCTCGATATTGGCTAAGCTTTTCTTGTCCTAAATCTTTAAGTGCTTGCTCTGATTCAACAAATTTATCTATTGCATCCTTTAATTCATTGTCTTTTACATCTTTAATCCATTTAGTTAAATCAGTGAGCCAAGATTTATAGTCTGCCATCGGTTACTCCTTCAAAAATGATGAAAAATCAATCGTTATTCTAGTCGAGTATAGGTTAACCTGCCCTGAAAATATATTTCCAGACAAAATTAATAAAAGCGCCTATTTGCCGCTGTGATTAGCGTGTATTTTGAGTTATCCTTATCGACAATTTTTTATTAATTTGCAAGAAGTCTGGAATCGTAGATGCAAGAGCAATATAACCCGCAAGACATAGAGTCAAAAGTACAAGCCTACTGGGAAGAAAACCAAGTATTTAAAGTCACTGAAGATGAGAGCAAAGAAAAGTATTACTGCCTTTCTATGTTCCCATACCCAAGCGGCCGACTCCACATGGGTCACGTTCGTAACTACACCATTGGTGACGTAGTATCACGCTTCCAACGCTTGCAAGGCAAAAACGTAATGCAACCTATGGGTTGGGATGCGTTTGGTCTACCTGCGGAAAATGCAGCAATCAAAAACAACACTGCACCTGCTAAGTGGACATACGAAAACATCGATTACATGCGCAACCAGTTAAAGCAACTGGGTTTTGGTTACGACTGGGATCGTGAAATTGCGACATGTCATCCAGAATATTACAAATGGGAACAGTGGTTCTTCACTAAGCTTTATGAAAAAGGCTTAGTTTACAAAAAGATGTCAACAGTTAACTGGGATCCAGTTGACCAAACAGTACTTGCCAATGAGCAAGTTATTGATGGTCGTGGTTGGCGTTCAGGTGCCATTGTTGAACAAAAAGAGATTCCACAATGGTTCATCAAAATCACTGATTACGCACAAGAGCTATTAGATGATTTAGATAAACTTGATCACTGGCCTGAGCAAGTTAAAACCATGCAGCGCAACTGGATTGGTCGCTCTGAAGGTTTAGAAATCGAATTTAAGCGTGCTGATAACGACGATACATTCAGTGTTTATACAACGCGCCCAGATACCTTCATGGGTGTGACGTACGTTGCTGTTGCAGCTGGTCACCCAATTGCACAAGAAGCAGCTAAAAACAGCGACGCTGTAGCTATGTTTGTTGATGAGTGTAAAAACACGAAAATCGCTGAAGCAGACATGGCAACCATGGACAAAAAAGGTATTGCCACTGGTTTTTACGCGATTCACCCATTAACAGGTAAACAAGTACCAATTTGGGTCGCTAACTTTGTATTAATGGATTACGGCTCAGGCGCTGTAATGGCAGTACCTGCACACGACCAACGTGACTACGAGTTCGCAACAGCATATGGCCTTGAGATTGCTCAAGTTATTGCACCAGCAGCTGACTCTGAAGAAACTGTTGATTTAGACAACCAAGCTTACACTGAAAAAGGCGTGTTAGTTAACTCAGGTGAGTTCGACGGTCTTGAGTTTGAAGCGGCGTTTAATGCTGTTGCAGATAAACTAGAAGCACTGGGTGTAGGTGAGCGTAAAGTGAACTTCCGTCTACGTGACTGGGGTGTTAGCCGTCAGCGTTACTGGGGCTCTCCAATTCCTATGTTAAGCGACGAGAACGGTAACGAGCTTGCTGCAACTGAAGACATGCTACCTGTTCGCTTACCAGAAGACGTGGTAATGAATGGTGTTACTTCACCAATCAAAGCTGACCCTGAGTGGGCTAAAACAACGGTAAATGGCGCACCTGCATTCCACGAAACAGATACTTTCGATACCTTCATGGAATCATCATGGTACTACGCGCGTTACTGTAGCCCTCGTTTTGACGAAGGCATGATTGAGCCAGGTGCTGCAAATTACTGGTTACCAGTAAACCAATATATCGGTGGTATTGAGCATGCGATCTTGCACTTACTTTACTCGCGTTTCTTCCACAAGTTATTACGTGACTTTGGTTTAGTAACTTCAGATGAGCCATTTGAGCGCTTACTATGTCAAGGCATGGTATTAGCAGATACTTTCTACCGTAAAGATGAGAAAGGCGGTGATATCTGGATTTCGCCAACAGACGTACAAACTGAAACAGACGACAAAGGTCGTGTTGTTAAAGCGTGGCACAAAGAAGATGGCGAGCCGGTATTCTCTGCGGGCATGAGCAAAATGTCGAAATCGAAAAATAACGGTATCGACCCACAACAAGTTATCGCCCAGTACGGTGCAGATACAGTGCGTTTATTCATGATGTTCACGGCGCCACCAGAGCAAACCCTTGAATGGTCTGATTCAGGTGTTGAAGGTGCAATGCGTTTCTTAAAACGTATTTGGAAATACGCTGTTGATGTAGAAACAGTAGGCTATCAAGCGCTTGATAAGTCAGCATTAAATAACGACCAAAAAGTACTTCGTCGTGAACTTCATAAAGCAATTGCAAAAGTGACTGATGACGTAGAACGTCGTCAAACATTCAACACTGCAATCGCTGCAATTATGGAAATCTCGAACAAGTTACTTAAAGCACCGCTTGCCGATAAACAAGATGTGGCAATTGCTAACGAAGCGCTTGAAGCATTACTTATCATGCTTGCGCCTATCACGCCGCATATGTGTCACCAATTATGGCAAGACCTTGGCAAAGAAGGCGACATCTTAGATGCAGCATGGCCAAAAGTTGACGAATCAGCACTTGTTGAAGATGAGAAGCTAATCATCGTACAAGTTAATGGTAAGCTTCGTGCTAAGTTAACAGTGCCAGCTGATGCAACTAAAGAGCAAGTTGAAGCATTAGCATTTGCTGAAGAAAACGTAACTAAGTTCACTGATGGAGCAACCATCCGCAAAGTGATTTACGTACCTGGCAAACTACTTAACGTGGTTGCTAACTAAGATGGCAGCGCTTCAAGCACTGAAAAACGGACTAGCCCTTGCGCTAGTCTGTTTACTGCTAACAAGTTGTGGCTTTCATTTAAAGAAAGCCTCAAACTTGCCTGACGACTTGAAAGTGATCACCCTTATCGGGGATGATGAAAAGTCAGCATTATTCGAGTTAGTCGAAAAAGAGCTTATTGCGAGTAAAGTTGAACTTAGCCAAGGTGGTGAACACCCAGAGTTAACGATCCACAAAGACCGTTTAGAGCGTCAAATCTTATCATTATTTGATAATGGTCAGGTTGCCGAGTATGAACTTGCCTACAGTGTAAGCTATACCCTTAAGCGCCCTAGACAAAAAGCCATTAACCAGCGCTTTGAATTGTATCGTAACTATCAAGACGACCCAGATAATGCCCTTGCAAAAGCAAAAGAGCTTGAGCTGCTATTAAGCGAAATTCGTAAGCAAGCCAGTCGTCGAATTGTTCGTGAGCTATCACAACTGTAATGCGTTGTTATGCAAATCAACTACCTAGCCAATTGAAAAAAGGCCTTGCGCCTTTTTACATGGTGTTTGGTGAAGAGCCCTATCAAATTACACAATGTGTCATGCAAATTCGTCAAGCCGCCAAACAGCAAGGTTTTGACGAAGTAATCAAATTTACCCTAATGCCAGGGTTTGATTGGCAAGAAATTGTAGCTCAATACCAAAGTATGTCACTGTTTAGCGCTCGTACCCTAATTGAATTTGATTTAAACGAGCAAAAACCAGGTACTCAAGGTAGCCAAATATTTAAACAACTTGTTGAACTTACTAATCCAGACACTATTTTGGTATTGAAAGGTGCCAAAGCTGGTCAAGATGTTCAACGCAGTGCTTGGTTTAAAGCTTTAGATAAGCAAGGCTTATTTGTACCTTGTTATCCCTTAACGGGTAACCATTTAAGCCGTTGGCTAGACGAGCAATGTTATCGTTTAAATTTAAACTTGCACAATAATGCAAAACAAAGCCTGATTGATGCCACTGAAGGTAACTTACTTGCATGCCACCAAGAACTTGAAAAATTATCTCTATTATATGGCAGTGAGTTAGTAGACCAGCAGGCCGTAATGCAAGGTCTTCTTAATCAATCAAAATTTGATATCTTCGATTTGAGTGATGCTTTATTAACCGGCAATGCAGGTCAAGCAGTCAAAGTAATGAGTAAACTCGCTACTGATAACACTGAAGCAATGAGTATCTTTTGGGCCATTAATAAAGAAGCCACTAACTTACTTGCAATGCAACACGCTCGCCTAAACGGTGCCAATATGACTGATTTATATCGGCAGTTTAATATTTGGAAAAACCAGCAAGCAACAGTACAGCAGGCATTAAACCGCCTGCAAATTAGTACTCTTGAGCAAATCATCAAACAATTAGCCGAGTTTGATGCTGGCTACAAACAAGGCAACCTTGTTGCGCCTTATCAAGCCTTAACACACCTTTGTTTAGTATTTTGCCAACCACTGGCAATGCCATTACCTTGCCACCCTGTTTTAGATTAGAGTTGTATAATGATTGCTATATTTGGTGGAACATTTGACCCAATTCACTTAGGCCACATCAATATGGCCGAGCAATGCGTTAAACAGTGTCAGCTTGATACGCTGTATTTTATGCCCTGCGCTATTCCTGCACATAAAGCTAAACCGGGGATTAGTGATGAGCACCGTATCAACATGCTCAAACTTGCAATTGAAGACATCCCTTATTTCACGATTGATTACAGAGAACTTAATCGTTCAGGTGCCTCTTATTCATTACTTAGCTTGCAAGAATTAAGAGCTGAGCACCCGACTACGCCCATTATTTTTTTAATCGGTATGGACTCATTCATTAGCCTCGACAAATGGTTTAAATGGCAAGAAATTGTCACACTTTGCCACATAGTCGTGTATCAAAGACCGGGGCAAACCTGTAATGTCGCTGGTGAATTGGCTCATTACAAGGAACAGGCATACACTGATAACCTTGCTGAACTAAAGCAGCAACCTGCAGGTAAGTTATTCTTTTTAAATGGCTTACAAATAGATGCCGCATCAAGAGAAATCAGAAAAAAACTGCATTCAAATAGTGAAATAACGGAACTTTTACCGACTTCGGTCAGTCAATACATCGCACAGCATCATCTTTATCAAACAGATGAATAAATGCTGCCTGCGTGATAAAATAACAATTAAGATTATTTATTTTTGAGAAAACACTTTGGATTCTAAACAACTACTCGCATTTGCCCTTGATAAAGTCGACGACATGAAAGCCCGTGATGTGGTGCAACTTGATGTTCGTGGAAAGTCAGATATTACCGACTATATGTTAGTATGCTCTGGTAACTCTAAACGCCATGTTCAATCGATTGCTGATCACGTTGCAAAAGAAGCACGCCACGCTGGTGAAGAGCCCCTTGGTTACGAAGGTCAAAATGAAGGCGAGTGGGTGCTTGTTGACCTAGGTGATGTAGTAGTACATGTCATGCAAGACCAAACTCGCGACTTCTATGATCTAGAGAAACTTTGGGGTTAACCCTTGCAAGGACATAGGTAAACCATTTTGAAGATACAATTGATTGCCGTTGGTACTAAGATGCCAGCATGGGTTGAAACCGGATTCACAGAATATCAGCGCCGTTTCCCGCGTGATATGCCGCTTGAGCTTATTGAAATTCCTGCCGGTAAACGCGGAAAAAATGCGGATATAAAACGTATTTTGCAACTTGAAGGCGAAAAAACCTTAGCAGCAATACCCAAAGGCAATCGCATTGTTACTTTAGAAGTAACAGGTAAGCCAATGGATACTCATCAACTAGCTAAAAGCATGGAAAAATGGCAGCTTGATGGCCGTGATGTTAGCTTACTCATTGGTGGCCCTGAAGGCCTTGCACCAGAATGCATTGCAGCTTCTGAGCAAAAATGGTCTTTATCAAATCTAACACTACCGCATCCTTTAGTGCGTATTATTGTTGCCGAAAGCCTTTATCGTGGCTGGAGCTTAAATAATAATCACCCATACCACCGCGAGTAGTTAGTCAATGCGAAAACACAGACCCACAATTCGAGACCACTCGGCTGAAGCTAATTTATTTGCTCGCCGCGCGTTTGTGGGCTTTGTGTTTGTTACATTATTAATTGGTGTCTTATTATCAAACTTATATAACATTCAAGTTATCGACCACCAAGACTACCAGACACGCTCTAATGATAATCGGATCAAAGTTATCCCAATTGCCCCGAATCGGGGTTTAATTTATGACAGAAATGGCGTTTTACTTGCTGAAAACAAACCTGTATATAACCTTGAAGTCATTCCAGAAGAAACAGATAACCTAGATCAAGCATTAGAAGATGTTCAACAAATTATCGATATCAGTGAACAACAAAAAGAAGAGTTTTTAGATGATATCAAACATAATCGCCGTTTTAAGAGCCAAGTCCTTAAAGCACGATTAAACGAAACTGAAGTTGCCAAGTTTTCAGTTAATCAGCACAAATTCCCTGGTTTTAGTATTGAAGCACGACTAGCTCGTTACTACCCTTATGGTGATACTTTAACTCACGCATTAGGTTATGTTGCCAAACTCAATAAAAAAGAGCTGGCAAAATTAGAAGCCGATGATCAAGCAACAAATTACCGTGCTACACATGATATAGGTAAGCTAGGTATCGAGAAATACTATGAGCAATTACTTCATGGTGTAGTTGGCTCACAAAGTGTAGAAGTTAACAACAGGGGTCGTATCATTCGCACTTTAAGCATGACCCCACCAGAGCCAGGCCATGACTTGGTACTTACTCTGGATATAGGCTTACAACAAATTGCACAGCATGCTTTAAAAGATATGCGCGGCGCTGTCGTTGTGCTCGACGCAAAAGATGGTGGCGTACTGGCTCTTTACTCTAACCCAAGTTACGACCCAAACTTATTTGTTCATGGCATCAGTAGTAGCGACTACAAAAAGTTATTGAACCCAGATCGCCCTCTAATAAATAGAACCACACAAGGTCGTTACGCACCAGCTTCTACGGTTAAACCACATATGGCCATTTTAGCGCTAGAGGAAGGACTTGTTACCGAGCAAACACAAATGTGGGATCCGGGCTTTTTTCAAATTCCAAACGTTGAACATAAATGGCGTGACTGGAAACGTTGGGGTCATGGCCATGTTGACGTTTATCGTGCTATTGAAGAGTCATGCGATACTTATTTTTATGACGTGGCGTATCGCTTAGGCATTACTAAAATCAGTGATTTTATGTCTCAATTTGGTTTTGGCGAACTTTCAGGTATTGATATTCATGAAGAAACCTCTGCGATTATGCCATCAAAAGAATGGAAAGAAGGCCGCTTTAGAGAATCGTGGTGGCGTGGTGATACAATTTCAGTGGGTATTGGCCAAGGTTATTGGACCGCAACACCGATGCAAATAGCTAATGCGACGAATATTTTAGTTAATCGTGGGATTGATCACCCACCCCACTTAGTGCAAGTGGCTAAAAAAGAAAATGAAGTCACTCAAATAAACAACGATGAAAAGCCACCGGTGGTGCTAAAAAACCCTCACCATTGGCAAATAGCGCTTGATGCAATGCACAACACAGTACACAAAGTCACCGGCACCGCCCATAAAGCATTTAAAGGTGCCAATTATGACCCTGCTGGTAAAACCGGTACCGCGCAAGTAGTTAGTATTGCCCAAGGTGAACGTTATGACGCTAAATCACTTAAAGAGCGTCAACGCGATAACGCAATTTATGTTGGCTTTGCACCTTATAATGACCCACAAATTGTGGTTTCTGTGGTTGTAGAAAATACCGGTGGCGGCAGTACCGTAGGTGCGCCTATTGCTCGTCAATTGATGGATTATTATTTTTCAGCTAACCCTCTGCCTGTTGCACAAAGTGATGCGCCATGATCCCATTAAATAAAAAACGCTCTATCTGGCAACGCCTTCACCTTGATTTACCGCTCCTGATAGCGTTAATGCTCATGATGGTAGGCAGCCTAACCATTGTTTACAGTGCCAGTGGTCAAGACCCAGCGATGATGATCCGCCATGCCACACGGATGTTTGGGGCGATACTAGGCATGTTTATTCTTGCGCAATTTTCGCCAAACACGCTAAAAAGAATGGTTATTCCACTTTATTGCGTGGGCCTATTAATGCTCATCGGGGTACTGCTATTTGGTGTTAGCTCGAAAGGTGCGCAACGTTGGCTAGATCTTGGTATTACTCGATTTCAGCCATCTGAATTAATGAAAATTGCCGTACCTATGATGGTCGCATGGTATATCGGTCGCAACCATTTACCACCCCGCATTATTCATCTAATCATTGGTTTTGCGATTGTGATGGTGCCTACCATCCTAATCAAAGAGCAGCCTGACTTAGGAACATCAATATTGATCGCCAGTTCAGGTATTTTTGTATTGTTTTTGTCAGGTCTAAGTTGGCGATTAATCGGCTTTTTTACCGCTACAGTAGCCATTGCTGCTTGGCCATTTTGGCACTACGTTATGCTCGACTATCAAAAACAACGCGTATTAACATTTTTAGACCCTGAAAGTGATCCTCTTGGCTCTGGTTATCACATTATTCAATCGAAAATTGCAATTGGCTCAGGCGGAATTGAAGGAAAAGGCTGGCTGCAAGGTACGCAATCACAACTTGAATTTTTACCCGAGCGTCATACCGATTTTATCTTCTCTGTTTTAAGCGAAGAGTTTGGCTTATTTGGAGTGTGTTTATTACTGTGCATGTATTTATTCATCATTGGTCGTGGTTTATACATAGCGGTCAATGCCCAAGATGCGTTTGGTAAACTGCTTGCAGGTGCATTAACTTTAACTTTTTTCGTTTATGTATTTGTAAATATTGGCATGGTGTCAGGTTTACTGCCTGTGGTCGGTGTCCCTTTACCCTTGATCAGTTATGGCGGCACCTCTATGGTGACCTTGATGGCAGGATTTGGCATTATTATGTCTATCGCCACAGATAAAAGGATGCTTTTAAAATAATGACACATCGCAATAGTTTTCTATTTGTTGCATTATTTTCTGTAATGCTCACTGCTTGTAGCTCGTCGCAGCAAGGTCGTTATGCTATGGAGCATGATGCAGCCCCGCTTCGAAAGCCTACCGAACTTGAAATGCAAGATGCAGTAGTAACGGCTGTAGTTAAGAGTGCCAGTGCGAGTCGCCCTTATGAAGTTCGTGGAAAACGCTACACTCCCATGTTAGATGAAACAGGCTACTCTGAAGAAGGGATTGCCTCATGGTACGGTAGAAAATTTCATAACTATCATACATCTAATGGTGAAATATATGACATGTTCGCGATGACTGCAGCGCATAAAACCTTGCCATTACCCAGCTTTGCACGAGTCACTAATTTAGATAACGGTAAATCTGTCATTGTTCGCGTTAATGACCGCGGCCCATTCCATGATGACCGTATCATCGATTTATCTTATTCTGCGGCCTATAAACTAGATTATTATCGCCAAGGTACAGCGCGTGTTAAGGTTGAAGCCATTACACTTAGCAATTCTGCCCCTCGTTTAAGTTACATACAGGTTGCAGCGGGAAGTACTCTTGCCAATGTTGAAGCGCTCGCGTTTCAACTTCGTCAGCAATATCATGTGCCAACAAACATTGTTGAAAAAGATGGAATCTATCGATTACGTCTTGGTCCAATAAAAGATGCCGCAGAAGCACAAACTGTTTTAGAAAAGCTAAAACAAAACCAATTTCAGAACGCGTTCTTGCTTTACAGTGAGTAAGACCTTTAGAATAGGTTAACGCGACATGTTTAACTTTAACCATTAATGAGTACGATGAAATCTATAAAATATAAAATCTTAAGTGGCGTTTGTGGCCTTGTTTGCACAGCGAGTGTATTTTCAGCAACAGCCCAAATCATTCCTGCCCCACCACAAGTTAATGCGAAAGGTTATTTCTTGGTTGATTTCACCACAGGTAAGGTCATTGCTGAAGGCGAAGCCGATACTAAGCTGGCACCTGCCAGTCTAACCAAGATGATGACCAGTTACGTCATCGGTACTGAAATTAAAGCCGGCAATATCTCACCAACTGACATGGTCACCGTGAGTGAAAAAGCGTGGGCAAAAAACTTTCCTGAATCATCAAAAATGTTCATCGAAGTGGGTAAGCAAATCAGTGTTGACGACCTTAACCACGGTATCATTATTCAATCAGGCAATGATGCGTGCGTAGCAATGGCTGAACACATTGCTGGTAGCGAAAGTGCATTTGCTGATTTAATGAATGCTCACGCTGAAAAGTTAGGTATGACAAACAGCCATTTCGTAAACAGTCACGGATTAGATACTAACGAGCACTTCACAACGCCACGTGATATGGCCACTCTTGGTGCTGCACTTATTCGCGATGTACCAGATGAATACGAAGTATACGCTAAAAAGTCATTCACTTTTAACGGTATTAAACAATATAACCGCAACTCTCTATTATGGGATGAAAGCATGAACGTAGACGGTATTAAAACCGGTCACACGTCAGAAGCGGGTTATAGTCTAGTGAGCTCAGCAACTAAAGATGATATGCGTTTAATCGCTGTTGTTATGGGTGCCGAAAGCGAGCGTGCTCGTAAAGTTGAAAGTAAAAAATTACTAAACTACGGTTTCCGTTTCTTTGAAACGATTACACCATATCAAGCAGGTGACAGCTTTGCGGAGCAACGCATTTGGATGGGTAACAAAGAAAATGTTTCACTGGGTATTTTAGAAGATACGCCAATCACCATCCCACGTGGTCAGCGTAAAAACTTAAAAGCGAACTTTGAGCTTGATAAAACTCTAGAAGCTCCACTTGCCAAAGGTAGTAAAGTTGGCACCTTATTCTTGCAACTGGATGGTGAAGAAATCGCTCAATATCCGTTAGTTACACTTGAAGAAGTAGAAGAAGGCAGCTTCTTCAGCAAGATCTACGATTACTTACGTTTACAGATCATGTAATCTCAGATAAAAGTTTATAAACGCCTTGCACTGCAAGGCGTTTTTTTTTGTCTGAAAAATGATAGAATGCGCCCCATATCAGTCGCGCTGGGTCGAGTGCGTCGTAATTTAAGTCTGCTTACTGCCAAGAACTGGCCGAGAAAGTCTCGATTAAGCACACTCACTGTTTTGAGGAGTCACCGTCGTGGTTCAACCTGTAAAAGATACTAAGTTTGATGAGTATTTAGATTTCCCTTGCCCATTTACTTTTAAAATCATGGGCTTAGCAAACGTAAATCTAACAGACCAGATCCTAGAAAAGCTGCAACCAATTGCACCAGGCGATTATGCGCCAAAGGTAAAACCAAGCAGCAAAGGTAATTACGAGTCAGTCACGCTTGTGGCAACCGTTACAAGTAAAGAGCACATTGAAGAAATCTATAACGTGATCAGCAACATCGATGACGTACGTCACATGCTATAGGCTGATTACGGAGTAAGTTGTGAGCGAAAGAGAATTAATCGTTCGTCAGTTAGGTCGTCAGCGTTACATGCCAATTTGGCAAAAAATGCAATCTTTTACCGACACCCGTGATGAGCACACAGCCGATGAAATTTGGCTTGTAGAGCACGAGCCTGTATTTACTCAAGGTCAAGCTGGTAAAGCTGAGCACTTATTAAATACCGGTGATATCGAAGTGATCCAAGTAGACCGCGGTGGTCAAGTAACCTACCACGGGCCAGGTCAGCAAATGATGTATGTACTGTTCAACTTACGTCGTTTAAACATTGGTGTAAGAGAGCTGGTAACTTGGCTTGAAGAGTGCATTATCGACACGTTAAAAGACTACGACATTGATGCTTACGCCAAAGCGGATGCACCGGGTGTCTATGTTAACGATAGTAAAGTTGCCTCATTGGGCTTACGAGTTCGTCGCGGCTGCTCATTCCATGGTTTAGCACTGAATGTAAATATGGACTTGAGTCCGTTTTTACGTATCAACCCATGCGGCTATGCAGGCATGAACATGGTGCAAACAACTGACCTTAATGGTCCGCAAAACCTCGAGCAAGCAGGTGCAGGGCTTGTAAAACACATGATTAAAAAGCTTAATGCTACTGTGGTTAAGCACACTGAAGGGTTTGAAACGAATGAATAAACCAGTCAAAATGGAACCAGGCGTAAAACTGCGTGATGCAGAAAAAATGGCACTGATCCCAGTTAAAGTTTTACCGACTGAAAAAAACGAAATGTTGCGTAAGCCAGAGTGGCTAAAAATTCGCTTACCTAAATCAACTGAACGTATTGATGGTATTAAACAAGCGATGCGTAAACATGGTTTGCACTCAGTTTGTGAAGAGGCTTCGTGCCCTAACCTATCTGAATGTTTCAATCACGGTACAGCAACCTTCATGATCTTAGGGGCTATTTGTACTCGTCGTTGTCCGTTCTGTGATGTTGCTCACGGTCGTCCATTAAAACCTGATGCAGCTGAACCTGAAAAGCTAGCGCTTACTATTAAAGACATGAAGCTAAGCTATGTTGTAATCACCTCTGTAGACCGTGATGATTTACGTGATGGTGGTGCACAACACTTTGCTGACTGTATTCGTGAAATTCGTAAGCACAACCCAGAGATCACGATTGAAATTCTAGTACCTGACTTCCGTGGTCGCATGGACAGAGCCCTTGATATCTTAATCGAGACACCACCAGATGTATTTAACCACAACCTAGAAACAGCACCGCGTTTATACAAATTAGCGCGTCCAGGTGCTGACTATAAGTGGTCACTTGAGTTATTACGTCGCTTCAAAGAAGCACATCCGAATGTGAAAACGAAGTCTGGCTTGATGGTAGGTCTAGGTGAAGAAATTAGCGAAATCGAAGAAGTGTTACGTGACTTACGCGAGCATAACGTTGATATGCTAACAGTAGGCCAATACTTACAACCTTCAAAGCACCACTTACCTGTTAAACGCTACGTGCCGCCAGCCGAGTTTGATGCATTAAAAGACTATGCAGACGAAATTGGCTTTACACATGCAGCCTGTGGCCCATTTGTTCGCTCAAGCTACCATGCTGACCAACAAGCTGCTGGTAAAGAAGTAAAATAATAGTTGTAAAACTATTATTTAAAAGCCCGCATTAAGCGGGCTTTTTTATATTCCAAAATATCAGCGCCCATAACGCGCTAAGAACATTTTTACTGTTTCGCTTATTACTTTGTTATCTGAGTCGCCTTCTTGGCGCTCAAAGCCATACAGCAACGGATAAAAGATCAGAGACTTTAACTGATACACAAACTGTTTTGCTGCAAACTCAACATCATCAATCGTTAAAACCTGTGCTTGCACACCTGCTTCTAAAAACGTCACTAGGTCGTGCATACAGCCCATGCTGTTACTCGCTAATGATTTTGCTAAATCGGGCTGCTGTAACATTTGCATAAAGGCGACTTTCGCTACTTTTAAAAACTCTTCAGAGGTCAAAAGTGCCACTTCTTGCTCGGCAATACGTGTTAACTGCTCTGCAATTGGTAAAGAAGCATCAAATACAACCGCTTGCTCTTGGCGAACTTTTTCAAACATAAACACTAGAATGGCTTGAAACAACACATCTTTATTTTCAAAGTGATTGTATACGGTACGCTTTGAGGCACCCGCTAAGCTTGCAACCTGATCCATACTTGTATGCTCAACACCCTGCTGAAAAAACAGTGTTTCAGCTGCATTCAAAATATCTAATCGTTTTCTCTGTGATAATTTCATGGACCCCTCCGATAAGGGCTACTAGTGTAACGCAAAAATAAAAAATGCACTAGATAGTTTACTTTTATAGCAAATCATGAAAAACTACACCGTGTAGTTTACTTATGGTGACGAGATGAAATTTCTAATATGGCTCGCAATCGCCACTCTATGCATCGTGATAGGAGTGTTTGTTATGAATAATCAATTAGCTGCTGAAGGCGTGAGTGATAACAGCCACTCTGCGCAACTGGCTGATGGCAAGTTCCACAATAGTGCTGAAGTAGAAAGACCCAGCTTTAAGAAAACGTTAGCTATCTTCAAACGCTTCATTACTGAAAAGAAAATTGATGCAGAGCCAAAGGGCGAGCTGCCTATGCACTGTGTTTCTCATGCTCAGCTTGAGCGTTTATCAAATGACACAGTGCATTTTGTAAAGCTAGGTCACTCCTCTATTTTAGCGAAAGTGTATGGCGAATACTGGCTATTTGATCCGGTATTTTCAGAGCGCGCTTCGCCTTTTTCATTCATGGGTCCAAAGCGCTTTCAACCAACACCAATTAGTATTGAAGAATTACCAAGCATCGCGAAAGTGTTTATCTCACACAACCATTATGATCACTTAGATAAAGCGGCAATTAAACAGCTTGTTGATAAAACAGCCTCTTTTTATGTGCCATTGGGAGTCGAAAACGACCTTAAAAAATGGGGCGTTGATGAACAAAAAGTCCATAGTTTTGATTGGTGGCAAGAGCAAAATATGGCAAATAGCCAAATTGTATTTACACCAACCCAGCACTTCTCTGGTCGAGGTTTAACAGACGGCAATAAAACCCTTTGGGGTTCATGGGCTATTAAAGTAAATGACAAGCGCTTTTATTTTAGCGGTGACTCGGGATATTTTGCTGGCTTTAAAGAAATTGGTAATCGTTATGGGCCCTTTGATATTACTTTTATAGAAACCGGTGCTTATGACAAAGATTGGGCTGATATTCACATGACACCAGAGCAATCTGTACAAGCTCACCTCGATTTACAAGGTGATATCATGGTGCCAGTGCATAATGGTACTTTAGATTTAGCATTTCATGCTTGGTATGACCCCCTCAAGCGTGTCACCAAAAAAGCACAACAGGAGCACGTATCGCTAAGTACCCCACTTGTTGGTGAAGTATTTAAAATTCAAGATAACGCAGTTGATAAAGCGTGGTGGTAAAATTGACAGGATGAAAGGTGCATTATTATCCTTTCATCCTGAATAATTAGTTACTTATAGACTCTTTCTAGACAGCCCCCTTCTCGTCCCATATAGTGGAACTCTGTGCAATCAACCAGAAAAACTATGACAACTCACTTAAAATACGCAAGTTTAGCGCTTGCCATTGGTTTATTCGGTTGCTCCGAGCAAGCAACATCAAGCGCTGATGAGCCAAGCGAAAAAAACCTTGAAGCCGTTAATATTGAGAATGTACGCTCACATATTAAAACCCTCGCCTCAGATGAATTCTTAGGCCGCGGTCCTTTAACCGAAGGCGAAACACTCACCATTAACTACTTAGCAGATGAATATAAAAAAATCGGATTAACTGGCAGTTTTAATGGCGAATTTTTACAGCCAGTTACCATGGCAAAACTCACTCCAGATCAAAACATGACCCTAAAAGTGGGCGATTTAAGCTTTAACGCTGGCAGTGATTTTACCGCTCGTACTCAACAGATTAACCCTGAGATCAACATTGATGGCTCTGATGTTGTGTTTGTTGGCTATGGCATTAATGCACCTGAATACAACTGGAATGATT
This sequence comes from Pseudoalteromonas sp. OFAV1, assembly GCF_021532595.1. Taxonomy (NCBI): domain Bacteria; kingdom Pseudomonadati; phylum Pseudomonadota; class Gammaproteobacteria; order Alteromonadales; family Pseudoalteromonadaceae; genus Pseudoalteromonas; species Pseudoalteromonas sp. OFAV1. The sequence continues at coordinate 21,936 of NZ_JAKGBG010000039.1, read as the reverse complement.
TTGCCGATATTGATGTAAAAGACAAAACAATTATCGTGCTTGTTAATGATCCAGGTTTTGCCACCCAAGACGAATCACTTTTCACTGGAAATGCCATGACCTACTATGGTCGTTGGACTTACAAATATGAAGAAGGTGCACGCCAAGGCGCAAAAGCGGTATTTATCGTTCACGAAACAGCCCCTGCTGCTTATCCTTGGAGTGTAGTAGAAAGCTCGAACACGGGTAGTAAATACACTTTAATTGACCAAGATAAAAATGCTTCTGACATCCCTGTAATGGGTTGGATTGATGAGCAAGCTGCAAATGAGATCTTTGCTCAAGCGGGGCTTGATTATCAAACAGAGAAAGCAAATGCATTAAAAGCCGATTTCAAACCTGTCGACTTAAAAGCAAAAGCAGCGCTGACTCTAAAAAGTGATATCTCTCAAGCACAATCACATAACGTTGTGGCAACGCTTAAAGGCAGCGAAACTCCAGATGAGTACATAGTAATTGGTGCGCACTGGGATCACTTTGGTACGAAGCAAACTGATGATGGTGTGAAAATCTACAATGGTGCTGTTGATAATGCTTCTGGTACCGCAGCAACAGTTGAAATAGCCCGTATCCTTACTGAAATGCATAAGAAAAAGCCATTTAAACGCTCTATTATCTTTGCCAACTTTACGGCTGAAGAAACTGGGCTTATTGGTTCTGAGCAATTCGCTACTGGCGAAATTGTACCAACCAAACAAATAGTCGCGTTGCTTAATATTGACGGTATGAACGTGCTAGATGGCGTTGACTACATATTGCAGTACGGCAAAGGCATGTCTGAAATGGAAGACTACCTTGCAGATGCAGCTAAAGCTCAAGGGCGTCATGTAAAAATGGACCCTCGTCCTCAAAATGGATTGTTCTTCCGCTCTGATCACTTCTCACTGGCTAAACAAGGCGTGCCAAGTTTATTATTTATGAGCTTAGGTGATACTGATCCTGATTATATAGCCCATAAATATCACAAAGAAGCTGACGACTATTCACCCCAATGGTCTATGGGTGGTGTTAAGCAAGATATCGAACTGATCGTTGATATTGCAGCCAAACTTGCTAATAACGGTGACTGGCCAAAATGGAAAGCTGAGTCTGATTTCAAAGCGCGTCGTTTGCAAGACAAGCAATAACCTTCGCTTAGATACAAAACCGAGCTTCATTGCTCGGTTTTTTATGTACAATATGCTAACTTGCTAATTGATTAAACCAACTTAATTATTCTAACGTTACCCGCAGCTCTCTTGATTGAGCAACCCCTTCCTGCCGATGCTCAAATCCAGAATAATCCACATTTACACCGCTAAATTCAAATGCATAACCCCCCGTTTTGCCTTCTGAATCGATCATAGCTAATAGGGCGTTATTGTCTTTACCTGCAAAGTTAGTATTCTCGTACTTAACAAGATACTTAGCTTGTGCACCGATATAATATACGCAATACCCTACAAATAATTGATTATTATCATCATCAGTATAAATAACCCAACCAAATGAGCCGTCTGTCCCCATTGAACGCTGAGTCCATGCACGAGCAAAATGTGGCTCAATGCCTCCACTTTGAGGGTATTGCATTGTCCCTTGCATAGTACCACTTGTTTTATAACGCCATGTTTTGTTGGTGTTATTCACAATTTCAGGCACTATCTGCGTTGAGGCATTCCCTTCATTTTTTAGTATTTCAAACGCTGTATCGGCTAATTGAGTAAATACATCGGATACTGGTCTTCCATCGATTGATACATAAAGTGAACTCATTTTCCTTCTCCTAGTAAATTTTTAGCTAAACCCTCATGGTTCAGTTAAATAGTAAGATGGAGAAATTCACTTGTGTATTACAGATTATTACATGGCTTGAGTACAGAATGCTGTGCAGCAGACATAAAAAAACCGAGCTCGTTGGCTCGGTTTATTATTGGATAGTATTACTCTTTAATCTTAGCCTTCAACGAAAGTGCTTCTTCTTGCACTTCTTCTGGGCCATTTTCGATCACATCTTCAATGGCTTGTAATGCAGCATCAAAGTCGTCGATTTCAATATATGCCCTTGCAAGGTCTAGTTTTGCTGAGTATCCGCCACTTTCGGCATCAACATCTGTTGGGTTGTCACCTGCGAGTAATTCATTAAAATCACTAAGCCCTACATCCATATCAACCTCATCGTAAGGTTCATGGTCTAATGCTTCATCGTCGCTTTGCTCAAGTAACGAGTCAATATCAACAAACTCATCGCCTGTAGACTCAGGCTCTTGAGCTGCTGATACATTATCCTCAGGCTCTGGCTGTGCGTCGTTTTCAACCTGCAAGTCTTCATTTAACAGTGCGTTAAAATCAACATCAAACTCACTGGCATCTGCAATGTCGGCTTCATCTGGCTCTGCTAGCTCATTTAGCAGCGCATCAAAGTCTGTTTGAGTTAAATCAGCCATGAAATCATCGTCGATTTCATCATCAGATAGCGTAGTTAAGTCATCACTGCCCACAATTTCTGATTCAATGTCTGCGATGGTGTCAGCTTCGTCTTCATGTTCAAGCTCAATATCGTCAAGGTCTAGCTCAAACTCCGCTTCGCTCTCAAGGTTATCGCTATTATCTGCAGCTGTCGGCAGCTCAGACTCAGCACTTGTACCCACTGCATCATTTGACTCTGTTAAGTCATCTTCAGATTCTAGAGCATCTTGCTCAGTAAACTCATTATCTAGCAACAACTCATCGTCAAAGTCATCCTCTAACTGATTAAGTTCATTACCACCCGCCAGTGAATTTGCAAGATCTTGCTCTGCCTGACTTGGTTGTAAAGATAAATCATCTTGGAACTCATCAATTGAGTCTTCTGACTCAAAACCAGCATCATCTAACTCAAGTTCAGGGTATTCATCAAGTTCTTGACTCGGTGTAACTGTGTCTTGAACGAGAGGCTCATCTTCAACGCCTAGGTCAAATTCATCTGTTAGTTGATCATCGGCAAGAGGATCGTCACCTAAATCTATTTCAACTTCTTCAATATCTTCTTGAGGTTCATCATCAATAGACCAGTCTGGAGCTGCTATATAATCATCTTCGTCTTCACCTATTTCACTTAATAATTCATCAACACTTTTTAGTGATGGATCATCAAATTCATCCAGTGAATCTTCGTCATCTAGTAGATCATCGGTGTCTTCGTTAAACTCGTGATTGAGCGCTTCATCAATATCGACTAAATCAGAAGCCACTGACTCAACATTCAAGTCGTCTATTGCTTGGTCTGCATCAGCTAGATCTTCTAGTGACTCTTGTAAACTCTCATCGTGTTCTTGGCTTTGGGCATCATCAAGACTTAAGTCATCTATCTGAGCTTGTGTATCTTCTTTAAGTTCATTAGCCTCTTGAATTAACTGTTCAAGCTCATCATCTGAAACAGCTTCATCATCATCTTCTTCCAGTAGTGAGTCTAAGTCGCCCATATCTAAAGAGTCAGCTAACTCGTCCTCAGAACTGCTTGGCTGTGCTTGTTCAACTTCATCAAGTAAAGAATCTATATCGTCTTCTTCAAGTGCATCTTCTGAATCACTTTCTTCAAGATCACCTTCGTCGATTAATTCATCAACCTCAGGCTCTTCAGCTACTGCGTCTTGCTCGGCTACATCGTCGATTAAAGAGTCAATGTCATCGGTATCAAGGCTATCTTCATCGTCTTGCTCGTCGACTAGCTCATCAACCGCAGGCTCTTCAGCTACTACATCTTGCTCGGCTACATCGTCAATTAAAGAGTCAATGTCATCGCTATCAAGGCTATCGTCATCATCTTGCTCGTCGACTGGCTCATCAACCGCAGGCTCTTCAGCTGGTGCCTCTTGCTCGGCTACATCGTCGATTAAAGAGTCAATATCATCGCTATCAAGAGTATCTGAATCGTCTTGCTCATCGACTAGCTCATCAACCACAGGCTCATCTGCTGGTGCGTCTTGCTCGGCTACATCGTCGATTAAAGAGTCAATATCATCGAGATCAAACGTATCGTCATCGTCTTGCTCATCGACTAACTCATCAACAACAGGCTCTTCTGCTGGTGCGTCTTGCTCGGCTACATCGTCGATTAATGAGTCAATATCATCGAGATCAAACGTATCGTCACCGTCTTGCTCATCGACTAACTCATCAACCGCAGGCTCTTCAGCTGCTGCATCTTGCTCGGCTACATCATCGATTAAAGAGTCAATGTCATCGATATCAAGAGTATCTGAATCGTCTTGCTCATCGGCTAAATCATCAACCGCAGGCTCTTCTGCTGGTGCCTCTTGCTCGGCTACATCGTCGATTAAAGAATCAATATCATCGAGATCAAACGTATCGTCATCGTCTTGCTCATCGGCTAAATCATCAGCCTCAACTTCCTCTGCGGTATCATCTATTGACGCATCAAGGTCGTCTTCGTCTAACTCATCTTCGTCAATTAAGTCATCAATATCACTTTGCTGTGCAGGCTGTTCGTTTTTAGTTTCTTCTATTAACGAATCAATATCATCAGAGTCGTCTTCTGCTTGTGTATCATCAATTAGACTATCAATATCGAAATCGTCTTCATCAATGAGTTCTGCTTCTACATTGCCTGCTGTTGGTTGCTCATCGGCAGCATCGAGTAAGTCATCAATATCATCTAAATCAACGTCTTGATTATCATCTGCACTCGCATTTTGCTCATCAATTAAACTATCAATATCAAAATCATCTTCAGCAAGCTCTTCACTTAGAGCCGCCATATCTTCATTTGTATCATCAAGTGAATCATCTGCATCATTGTCGAACAAGTCATCAATATCGTCAGCACTTAAAATATCGCCCGATAAGTCAGTATCTGACTGTTCACTATCCAGATCTATTTCATCACCTAAACTATCGTCTGTTTGGTCAAAATCTTGCTGTAAAAATGCATCCAAATCATCGTCGTCAACGCCCGCTGTCGACTCATCAGCAAACTCAATATCATCGCTAAGCAAACCGTTTAGTTCATCTTGATTTAATACGCTATCGTCGTCATCGAAACTATCATCAATACTGTCGTCGAAAATAATATCATCGTCTGGCAGCATATCTTGATCGTCATCTAATCGGACACTTAGTTCGTCATCATCGTCTGAAGGCTCAGGGACAAGTGGATCAGTTTCTACAATTGGATCAAGATCATCATCTGGCGTATGGACAGGGCTTTGCGGTAAAAACTCATCGTCATCAATATCATCAGTTTCGCTGCTATTGCGTTTTTTCAAGAACATCACAACGGCTGCAATTATCAGCAAAGCCGGTAGAAACATTAAAGCACCGAGAACAAATGGGTTACTCAGAATAGACGAAAAATTAAACCCACTGTTCTCTTCAATCTTTTTTGCTCTTTGCTGCTCTATAATTTCGTTTTGCTTGGCTATCAGCTCTTTAAGCTGCTTTTGGATTTCACTGTCTTGACCAAGTTGATCCCGAACAGTCTCAAGCTCCTTAGATATACCCGTTAACTGTTTTTTTAGTTTGTTATTCTCTTCTAAAATTTCTTCTACATTCTCGACCGACGATTTAAATTGCTTTTGCAACTCAACAAGCTGAGTGCCTTGCTCTGCTTTGATCGTATTTATTTCTTGTTTAAGCTCTTGTTTTGCTTCGTCTACATCGACTTTACGAGCCTGCGTTACATTCTTTTGTGATTCATTTATTTCAGCAGTCGTTAACGTGCCGTTTTTCTTTTTTTCCCATAATTCATCATCTTGCTCTGAGCGCGCTTTTGCTAACGTGGGATTGACCGCACGCATCTCTGCAATTGTTGGGATTTTAAGGTATGCGCCATCGCGCATATGATTAAGGTTTTGGTCTAAAAAAGACGACGGATTTTTGTCATACAATGCTTGCATGACTTGATAAATAGAAACTGAGTTATCAGGACGAATTTTTGCGGCAATACGCCATAACGTATCAGTTGGCTTTATTGGGCCAATTGATCGCCCTTGCTCACCATAGTCGACCCCTTTAGGGCCTTTAAGTGTGGAGCCTTCATCAGAGTATGTCGGTGTAACCACCAATGCAGACGCTAATATGAAGAGTGTTGCTAAACCGCGCATGCTGATCCTTTATGTTTTAAATGTTAACGCAGCAACCTTGGTTGCTTAAACATCAAGTAATTCTTGCAGAATTGATTCTTAATTATGCTTTCTTGCAAGCTCTATTCCAGCTGCAGACTATAAACCAGATGCTAGGCAATATCCATCGCAACACTTTGAAAGTAAATAGCTTAAATATCTACGGCTGAGAGTTTTATTTATTGTTATTGTTAAGTTTATACGCTTTTACAGCGTATGCGGCAATAATTTGGCAGTGAATTCACAAAAAAAGCGGCAAATTGCCGCTCTCTTTCACTTATAGCTCAGCCAAAATCATCAGATTTACAAATAATTTGCGATTAGCTCTTCAGCAATCTGCACACTATTTGTTGCCGCACCTTTACGTGTGTTATCACTAACAACCCACATATTTAAACCATGTGGATGCGAAATATCGGCACGTAAACGCCCTACATACACAGTATCGTTGCCGCTAGCGTCAGACACTGCTGTTGGGTAATCCGCTAAGTCTTCAATAAACTCAACACCTGGTGCATCGTTTAATAGCTGCTTCACATGTTCGATATCTACCGGCATACGCGTTTCAATATTAATCGCTTCACTGTGACCAAAGAACACAGGTACACGAACACAGGTAGGGTTAACCACTACGCTGTTATCACCTAGGATTTTTTGTGTTTCGTTCACCATTTTCATTTCTTCGCGTGTATAACCGTTATCTTCAAAGCTGTCGATTTGCGGGATCACGTTAAAAGCGATTTGTTTAGGGAAAACAGCATTATCCATCGGGCGCGCATTCATTAAGTTTGCTGTTTGCTTAGCAAGTTCATCAACCGCTTCTTTGCCTGCACCTGATACTGCTTGATAAGTTGAAACATTAATGCGGTCAATACCATAAGCATCATAAATTGGCTTTAACGCCACCAGCATTTGAATAGTTGAGCAGTTAGGGTTTGCAATAATATTGCGGTTTCTGAAATCAGCTAAACTCGATGCATTCACTTCAGGAATGATTAATGGCACATCGAAGTCATTACGAAAGTGTGAGGTATTATCAATTACCACACAGCCAGCATCTGCCGCAATCGGTGCGTATTTTTCAGAGACACTACCGCCTGCTGAAAATAAACCAATGTGAGCTTGGCTAAAATCAAATTCTTCAACATCGATTACTTCAATGCTTTCACCGCGAAATTGAATTTCTTCACCAGCACTGCGGCTGCTTGCGAGTAAAAATAATTGGTCAACTGGAAACTTACGATCTTCTAGGGTTTCGATAATTTGACGACCCACTAAACCAGTGGCACCTAATACGGCTACATTAAATTTTTGCGACATGTGTTTTCCTCTGTTGAATAAAGCAAATGGCTTTATTCGTTAATTCTAAATCCCAGTGCAGCTAATGCGCCTTCACATGCACTGTTGGCAGCCACCGATAAAGTACTAAACTCTCGTCGTGGCGGGTAATTCTTGCGTAAACTATCAAAGCCTTCGCTTGCTAATTTACTTCGTAAAATGCCATCGTCACGACGCACATCATAAATTAGATGCACTAAGCGACCTATATCGTCTAGGTTAAAGGTTTCACCTAGTGTGACACAGTGGCTGATTGGCTCCGGTAAAAAATCGTCCAGAGACTTAAGCGCTGCGATGCCTTCAAGCTCACACACTTGCTGATACAGCATTTGTGTGCCGCGAGCTTTGCCTTCGAGTGTATGCCCTGCAATATGCACACTGGCATAACGCACATAATCAAGCAAAGGAGTCAGTATATTGGGTTCATTTTCCCAAACATCAAGCACGCAATCTAATTGGGCACCTTGTTCAAACAATGCTAGCAATGCTTGGTTATCAATTACATCACCACGGCTTGCATTGATAATTGTCATTCCAGGCTTAAGTGCCTTTAAGCGTGTTTCATTAAGCATGTGCAAGGTTTTATGCGGCCCCTGCTTAACTAATGGCACGTGAAAAGTCACAATATCAGCTTGAGCTAGTAATGTGTCTAACTCAATGTGTTCTGCAAGTTCACCAGCTTCATGCTTTGGTGGGTCACATAGCAACACATTAATACCAAGCAAGCTTAACTTATCACGTAAGCAGCTTCCTATACTGCCAACACCAACTATCCCTATGGTTTTACCCTGTAATGAGCTGGCATTTTCTTGGCTCAAGGCATATAAGCTACTAATAACATATTCAGCTACCGCCACGGCATTACAACCAGGGGCGCTGCTAAATGCGATATTTCGCTCAGCAAGTAATTCGGTATCAATGTGATCAACACCTATGGTTGCTGTGCCCACAAATTTTAATTTATCTGCTTGAGTTAGTAGGGCTTTATCTACATTGGTCACCGAGCGAGTTAACAAAATGTCGACTCCAACTAGCTGCTCTGGTTGTAGATTACGGCCATCAAATCGCTCAACATCACCAAAATCGGCAAAGTACTGCTCAACCAATGGCATATTTTGATCTGCAAGAATTTTCATTTGTGTGTCCGAGAGGCAGAAAGTGGCGCTATTGTAGCGAATTTATCGGTATTCGGATAGGTAACAACTAAGACGATTTTGGGGTTATTTATACCCAAACCACCTCAAGGTGCGAGTTTCAGTTGGAATTAAAAGCGAGAATGAAAAAGCCGAGCAATTGCTCGGCTTTAAGCAAATACTGGAGAGGTTTAACCTTTATATTTGCTCATTACGAGAGTGGCGTTCGTGCCACCAAAACCAAAGCTGTTAGACATAACTGTATTTAGTTCAACGTCTTTACGCTCAGTTACGATATTTAGACCTTGTGCTTGCTCATCCAGTTCATCTATGTTGATTGATGGAGCAACAAAGTTATGCTCAAGCATTAATAGCGAGAAAATTGCTTCGTGTACGCCTGCTGCACCTAAAGCATGACCTGTCATCGCCTTAGTTGCACTGATCATTGGAGAGTTACCACCAAATACTTCTTGGATAGCGCCAAGCTCTTTAACATCGCCAACTGGTGTTGAAGTACCATGCGTATTTAAGTAATCAATACCACCTTCAAGGCCTTGCATTGCTTGCTTCATACAACGTACAGCGCCCTCACCTGATGGAGCTACCATGTCATAACCATCAGAAGTTGCACCGTAGCCTGTGATTTCTGCATAGATGTGCGCACCACGAGCAAGTGCATGCTCTAATTCTTCAACAACAACGATACCGCCACCGCCAGAGATAACAAAACCGTCACGGTTTGCATCGTATGTACGTGATGCTTTCTCTGGTGTTTCATTGTACTTAGTAGACAATGCACCCATTGCATCGAATTCCATTGCAAGTGTCCAGTGAAGCTCTTCACCACCACCTGCAAAAATAACGTCTTGCTTACCTAGTTGAATTTGCTCAACCGCATGACCAATACAGTGTGCCGATGTCGCACACGCAGAACTGATTGAGTAGTTAACACCTTTAATTTTGAAAGGTGTTGCAAGACATGCAGAAGTCGTGCTCGCCATAGTACGTGGTACCATGTAAGGACCAACACGTTTTACGCCTTTTTCACGTAAAATGTCAGCTGCCTCAACTTGCCACTTAGACGAACCACCACCTGAACCCACTAATAAACCAGTGCGCTCGTTTGAAACTTGCTCTTCACTAAGGCCAGCATCTTCAATTGCTTGTGCCATTGAGATATAAGCGTATGCAGCTGCATCGCCCATAAAACGCATTGCTTTACGATCAACAAACTCTTTAACATCAATATCGATTTTGCCCGAAACGTTACTACGTAGGTTGTAGTCGGCAAATTCCTGGTTGAATGCAATACCACTGCGGCCTTGTTTTAATGATTCTAATACTTCTTCTTTGTTGTTACCGATGCTTGAAACAACACCGATGCCCGTAATAACGGCTCTTCTCATGGGTAATTACCTTAGCTCTATACTAAATTGTGTTCTATTTTACGCTGAAATTACTTTCGAAGTGGTCAGCTTTCTAGCGTACACTTGTACTCTGAATGTCTAGCTTATAAATAACGCCAGACTATTTCAAAGAAAACACGTAAAATAATTAAAAAAAGTTTGTAGTTAATTAGTTAAACCATGATCAAAAACGCACATATTCATTTTAATCACCTTGGTACCCCTGTCGCCGATCAGTTTGACGATGTTTATTTCTCTAACGACGATGGCTTAGCCGAATCACATTATGTTTTTTACCAACAAAACAATATCCCGCAACGATTACAAAATCATGACCGTAACCACTTTGCCATTGCTGAAACAGGCTTTGGTACTGGGCTTAACTTTTTAAATACCTGGCAACATTTTGCTGCTCACCTTGATAGGCAGCATGCAGAGCTAGAAGTTCAAAATCAACACGACCTTAGTGGCAATAAATGCGTAAATAGACTGCACTTTATCTCATTCGAGAAATACCCTATTAAGCGTGATGACCTCACACAAGCACTTAAAGCCTGGCCTAATTTAAGCGATTATAGTGAGCAACTGATTGCTCAATACCCTATTAATTTGGCCGGTTGTCATCGTCTTGAATTTGCTGGCGGCAAGCTAATACTCGACCTTTATTTTGGTGACGTACAAGACAGCATCGATACCATGAGCTACCCAAGTGAAGGAGTTATCGATGCCTGGTATTTAGATGGCTTTGCTCCAAGTAAAAACCCAGATATGTGGCAGCAAAGTTTGTTTAACAAAATGCGAACTATTTCAAGAGCAAATGCCACACTCGCCACTTTCACTGCCGCAGGCTTTGTCAGAAGAGGGCTAATCGAAGCAGGCTTTAAAATGAGTAAAGCTAAAGGCTATGGTAAAAAACGCGAAATGCTGATTGGCGAGCTAACCGAGCCTAATCAGCAACAATCAGGACCAGCGTATTTTGCTCACCAACGAAGTGAACTGAGTAATGTAGCTGTTATCGGCGGCGGTATTGCCAGTAGCTGCGTACTGTATTCACTGGCTAAAAGAGGCCTGAATGCCACACTTTTTTGCCAAGATAAAGCCCTTGCCATGGGCGCTTCACACAATGTACAAGGAGCTGTTTATCCGCATTTACAAGCGAAGAATTCACCGCACAGTGAAATGTTTGCCCATAGTTTTTTATATGCGATGCGTCTTTATCAGCAATTGCTTGATGATGGTTTTGACTACCCTCACCAGTGGTGTGGTGTATTGCAACATGCGGTTAAACAAGGCCTAGCTGATAAACATCAAAACCTTGCCGATAAAGAACTTTGGCCAACTGAATTAATGCGCAATGTAAGTGCCGAAGAAGGTGACAAAATTGCCGGTGTAGAAACGGGCTACTCAGGTGTATTCTTTGCAAAAGGCGGTTGGGTAAATCCACCAGCACTTGTTACAGCATTATTTAAAGCAGCAAACTCCTTAAGTGCGAGTAACAATAGTAAAATAGATAGCCACTTTAATTGCCATATTGAAAAACTCGAAAAAACCGCTGACGGCTGGCTTTTACACAGCAAAGAGCAAACATTTGGGCCTTTTAGCGATGTAATTAACTGTGCAGGTGAACACAGTGACCAGTTTAGCCAAACTCACGCACTGCCTGTTGTTGGTGTGCGCGGCCAAGTCTCGCATGTGCAAGCAAGCGAGCAGTCAAAACGCCTAAAGACAGTGCTTTGCCATAAGGGCTATTTTACTCCTGAATATCATGGCCATCATTGTATGGGCGCAACCTTTGAAAAAAACTCAAAAAGCCGTGAAGTTAAAGAGCAAGACAACCATACCAATCGCGAACAACTATTAAGTTTTTACAAAGACAGCGAGTTTGCAACGACCTTAGGTGAAATAACAGCGGCAAAAGCAGCTGTAAGATGTACCTTCATCGACCATCTACCTATGGCTGGTGAGTGGGCTGAACAAAGTGATTATATAAATGCGTTTGCCAATCTACGCTTGGGTAAGCGTTATCAATACCAAGCTTTAACGAAACCTCAGCAGGGCATGCATGTGCTTACTGGCTTTGGCGCAAGAGGCCTGTGTAGTGCCCCTTTGTGTGCTGAGCATTTAATTGCTTGTTTAAACAATGAACCAAGACCATTTAGTGAACGTGTGAGCCAAGCTATTCACCCCGCCCGCTTTATTGTACGCGATTTAATTCGCAATAAAATTTAGCGGTTGGATGGGGCTTTAATTAGCCCCATTATTGTTCTTGATTACAATTTCGTTTTTAGTTTCCCCTTTAAAAATAATTCCTCACCCCAAGGTCTTTACTTACACAGTAATTAGAAGGAGTTTGATATGAAGACCTTAATCATTGGCGCCACAGGTCAAATAGGTAAAATGACCACCGAAAAAATGCTGGCAAGCGGTCATGACGTAGTGGCTCTGGTTAGAGACAAGAGCAAACTGAGTACGCTTGAAAATAATAATTTAACGATTGTTGAGCAAGACCTCGAAAACGATTTTAGTCGCGCATTCGAGGGCGTTGAACAAGTAATTTTTAGTGCTGGATCTGGTGGTTCAACAGGTGCAGATAAAACCTTATTAATTGATTTATGGGCCGCTGTTAAAGCGATTAATTATGCGGCAGATGCCAAGGTTAAGCACTTTATTATGGTCAGCTCAATTGGTGCTGATGCCCCAGACAACATTGAAAGCAGTATAAAACCGTATTTAGTTGCTAAGCACATGGCTGACCAGCATTTAATCAATAGCAAATTAAATTACAGCATAGTCAGACCTGGCACTCTGTTAAATGATGCAGCAACGGGATTATTAACCACCACACGCCCTGCAACCCGCCAAGATGCGGTGATCAACCGTGAAGATGTGGCCGATACCCTGCTATACCTTGCTGAACATACACCGAAAAAGCCAAGAGTGTTTGAATTGTTTAATGGTGATAAATCAATCGACAGCCTTCTGAGCGATTGAATACGTATGCATAAGAAATAAGATTGAGAAAGCGCGTAAAGCACTTTAGTTTATTGTTTACATAATAATAACAAAGGTGCTTTATGCGTCATTTTGCTTTTCTTTTTTGCTTTGCTTTTACGTCGGCTTGTTTCGCCGCACCGGTAAAAGTACAAAGCTACAGTGGCGATACCTCCCTTCCCCACAAATTATTGATCAGCGCCATTGAACGTGCTGGCTTAGAGTATGTTCATCCTTACGAAACCAATAAAGATATCTCTAATGCACGTATCTTAAACGATGTAAAAAACAACCAGCTGGATGTGATGTGGAGCATGACATCTACTCAGTTAGAGCAAGATTATCAAGCTGTTTATATTCCCTTGTTTCGTGGCTTACTTGGCATGCGAGTCGCGATTGTGAAAGCACAAAATCGCGAGCTGTTTAGCTCGGTAACTAGTTTACAAGATTTAAAACGCTTCACCGCTGGGCAAGGTAAAACTTGGCCAGACACGAAAATATTAAAAGCGAATCAACTGCCCGTTGTTACCACATTAAAATACCCTAACTTGTTTCCAATGCTTGAGGGCGAGCGCTTTGACTACTTCCCACGTGGGGTGAATGAACCTTGGGATGAAATTGCCAATCACTCAGAGCTTAACCTCACTGTTGAGCCATACTTAGTTATTAAGTACACCGCACCACTTTACTTTTTCGTCAACAAAAACAATCACACACTACATAAACAGCTAAATGATGCCCTAAACGAGATGATTGCCGATGGCACATTTAACGCCATGTTTTTGGCAGACAGCCAAGTACAAACGGTTTTATCAAAAGCCAATTTAAGCTCGCGTCGCGTTATTGAGCTAGATAACCCAACGTTATCGTCGAACACACCTAATAAAAATAGCCCTTTGTGGTTTAACCCATTTCAATGAGCGCACAATGAAATCATTAAAATACAAAATGACTTTGGCACTGTCTTTGTGCCTTTTACTAAGCGTGATCTTCGTGATCAGCGCAAACTACCTGCTGGCAAAGTCGAATCAGACACAGCAATGGCAAGATGACATCACTGCCCTTAATGAGCAAATGCAGGTTATTTTAGCTGAACCGGTATTCTCTTATGATGAGCCGTTAATCAATCAGATTATTAAAGCTTTTTCGCAAAACAAACATGTACATAGTATTTCAGTGACAGATCATCGCAATAAGCCACTTGCCGCTATCGCTAAACAAAGCAATAGTGCATCGGTTAGCAAAACTATTGATTTGCACTATTTAGATAATTTAATAGGTCATATAAAAATTGGTTACTCACAACAAGCACTGCATAGCACTATTGCTGAATCAACACGAACCATGTTTATTACCTTGCTAGTCTCTTTTATCGCCTTGGGTGTGGTGATTATTTATATCGTGCGACTGTTAGTGATAAAACCAATCGATAGCGTAAATAGCCTTGTTGATGAAATTGTCAAAGGTGAAGGCGACCTAACAAAACGCATTAGCTACCAATCGAATGATGAAATTGGCTATTTAGTTGATGGTTTCAATCGCTTTATAGCGCAAGTACAAGAAATAATTACAGAGCTAGGCAGCACAGCCAGTGAGCTTGAAATGATTGCCAGCACAGTAAACGAAGCATCTGTGCGCTCTAAAAACGAAGCCGAGCTTGAATATAACCGCACAGATTCTGCAACCAATGCGCTTAGTCAGTTAAGTGAAGCAACCAAAGAGATTGCCCAAGGAGCTAATCAAACCGCGCAGCAAACCACCGACGTTCATCGCTTATGCCAACAAGGCGAACAAAATATGAATGCCAATGGCAACATGGTTGACGAATTAGCTGCACAACTTGACCATACATCAAACGTAGTTAAACAACTAAACGCCAGTAGTAATGAAATTAGCCAAGTGCTCGATGTTATAAAAAGTATTGCCGAGCAAACCAATTTACTGGCTTTAAATGCTGCTATTGAAGCAGCTCGTGCAGGTGAATCTGGTCGTGGCTTTGCTGTGGTAGCCGATGAAGTAAGAGCGCTTGCTAGTAAAACCTATGATTCAACGTCTGAGATTGAGTCGATTATTGTATCGCTACACAATAATACCTCTGATTGCGTAACCGCTACGGAGCAAAGCAAGTCACTGAGCGATAAAGTGAGCCAAGCAAATCAAAAAAGCCAAGCAGTGTTTAAAGATATTGCTAAACAAATCAATACCATTAATCAAATGAACGAGAGCGTTGCAGCAAGTTCTGAAGAGCAAACCAGTGTGACCGCTGATATATTAAATACCATGCAACTCATTAACCAAGGCGCTAAGAGCCTATCGCAAGAAGCTCAACACCTTGATAACACCATAGGCCAGCTTAACGAATTAGAGCGCGGCATCGTTGCTAAACTGGGTTTATTTAAATATTAAAAGCCATGATCCCCTGCCACGCAAGTTGCAGGGAAAGCACCGTTAACACTAAACGAAAAATCTTTTTAAATTTATCTGACGAAATGCGGTGCAATAACTTAAGGCCAAACCAAGTACCTAAAGCGCCGCTAACTATCATGAGCATAACCAGCGGCAACCACTGCCAAAATGCAAACCCGACAGCCCCATATAAAATCGCTTTTAAGGTATGTTGCACTGTCATGCAGCTTGAGAATGTGGAGGTAAATTTAAGCTTATTATAATTATTTACATATAAGCAGCTGCCAACCAAAGGCCCACTTGCCCCTACAAACATCGAGATAAACGTGGTCCAAAGCCCAGCGAGAACACGCCATAACTTTGAGGTTTCTCTAAGCTTCGGCGTAACTCCCCACAGTAAATAAAGCACAAAGGCGGCAACGACTATTTTCATTAATTCAAGCGGAATTGATGTGACAATCGTTGAAGCAACCAGCGCACCTATGACTCCCCCTAAAGAGAAGTACACAAACATAGCACCATCAATATGTTTAAACGTGAACAAAAAGCGGTTTGCATTAGAGCCTAACTGCACTAAGCCATGAACAGGAATAACCACACTCATAGGAAGCATAGTTGCCATGATCACCAGCAACATTAAACCGCCACCCGCACCAAAAGCTGCTGAAATCATTGAAGTAAAGCCGGCAACCACAATGAGCATTATTGTGCTGATCGGACTTAATAAATCTCCACCCAAAAACTGCCAACTGATCAAATCCATTGTTATGCTTTAAATAGTGTGTTTGATCTAACGCTACCATGACTCACCACTATTAGCGACAAATTGGAAAATCGTTTCGACTAAAAGACCATATCAACCAAAAGAGAAGTGCCCCTAAATTCACAACTGGTCAGACTTGTGGTTTATTTTGTTAAACCGATGGTATATAACTATGCCCACAACACAATAAAATTAAAGGCACAGCATGACACTGATGAATGTAAGTACACAAGGATCTGTTGCTATATTAACTATGACAACAGCTGAAAATCGCCACAATCCTGCTTTTGCAGAGGCCTTTTTAACTTGCCTTGACGAAATCGAAAGTAACCCTGAACACAAAGCACTGGTGATCACTTCAAGCAGCGAAAAATCATGGAGTTTAGGCATAGACACCGATTGGCTTATGCCCGCATTAAAAACACAAAAATTTGCAGAAGTAAGTGGCTTTATGCACTCAATGGACGCGGTATTCAAACGCCTATTACTGTTCCCAATGCCAGTAATCGCAGCGATAAACGGCCATGCATTTGGTAATGGCGCAATTTTATCGTGCGCCTGTGATTTTAGGTTTATGCAAAGCGACCGTGGTTTCTTCTGCTTCCCCGAAGTGGACTTATCAATTCCGTTTTTACCGGGCATGCTCGCCTTCATTAAAAAAGCCATTCCAGACTATCGTTTTAACGAGATGATGCTAACGGGCCGCCGTGTTACTGCAGACGAACTTGCCGCTGATCATGTTATCGAACAAGCCTGCCCAGACAACGAAACCTTGTTAAATACCGCCCTCGAATTTGCCAGCCAATTCGATAAAAAACGCGCTATTTTCGCCGAGCACAAAAAGCGACTAC
Organism: Pseudoalteromonas sp. OFAV1; assembly: GCF_021532595.1. Classification (NCBI taxonomy): domain Bacteria; kingdom Pseudomonadati; phylum Pseudomonadota; class Gammaproteobacteria; order Alteromonadales; family Pseudoalteromonadaceae; genus Pseudoalteromonas; species Pseudoalteromonas sp. OFAV1. Next base: position 4,911 of record NZ_JAKGBG010000039.1, on the reverse strand, counting down.
ACAAACACATCATCGACACCATAGATATAGAAAACAAACCGATTATTGATACCGTTCAGTTGATTGTTTAGAATTTTCTAAAATTGAATTCAAGGCTGATGAGCCAAAGATTGCCACAATTCACATAGAGGGATAGAGAGTTAATTTCTATTCCTATTTAATTTCAACGATACTACTTTCCTTTCGTAATATCAGTTAACGCAAACTTGGTGAGCAACATTAAATCCTTAGAAAACGAAGCTGGCAGCAAAGATAGTACAAACTTAATCAGCGTAGACTTACATTGCCTTAATCCAAATTTATCACTTAAATTCCAAATTGGGTTACTCGGATCTGCATACTCCGCATATTGAAATAGCTTTTCAAAAAATGCCTCTATAGAATTAAAAGCTTTTATTTCAATTAGTTCTGACAAGTGACAAACTATTGCTTGTGAGTAATCTACAAATACTTTATCTGCACTTGTTCCTCTTTTTACACTAACTAAAATAAGATCTATCTCTCCGCTAAACTTCCAGCTAGTTTCAGACTCAAGTAAACGTCTATCTTCATCAAATCTAGTGTCAGAATAAGTCCAATATTTTTCTCCTACTAAAACTCCATCATTGTTTACTTCATCACTTTCTTTGAAACCTGCGCAATAGATATCTATATAGTTATTTGACCGCTTATCAAAATAGTCAAGATTATTAGAAATTAAAGTTTTATTTTTATCAATAGTATTTCTTGAGAATAGAAATGCTATCAACTTCACATTATTTTCATTGAATCGTAAAAAAATATCTTCCTCTTTTCTTTTTGAAGATGAAGCATGCAGCATGTAATTAACAGGAGTAAAATCACTAACTAATTTATCTATAAATAATTTATCACTAACTAATTTATCTATATCTATATAATCATTCTGGTTACTTAATTTGATGATATCTTCCAAGATTGAATTTGACTTTTTCTCTTGAAAGGTATTTTTTTTCAATACACTCAGCATTTCTTTACTTCGATCAATTTGTAATTTAATCATATATTCTTGGGCTTCAATATGCCCTTTTTTAGAGGCGAGCTGTATGAACTCTTCTGACTGTTTTTTATCTATTTTTAGATCCGTTGTGAGAAACCTCTTTCCTTTTAGTAACAATAGGCCAAATTCAAATAATGCTTGAGGATCTCCATTGTTACTATCTCTCTTTAGCTTTAGGAAATCATTTTCTTCTTGAACTAGCTTTTTGTAGCTTTTCGAATATTTTTTCTCTAAAATTTCTATAGCTTTTTTACATCCTAACTTCGCAGCATTTGATAATAACTCTTTAGATTTTATTGCATCCTTTTTGTAATGGCCTATGTTTTTAAAATGCTTCCCTACCCGGTAGACTTCAGATAAACGGAATAACGCCTCAGGATCATTTTTTTGGGCTAATTTTTCTAATTTAACTATGTCAATATCATCCATTATGACCCCCGATATAACATTTACAGAAATATATTTTGCAATAGAATCTTTCAATTAAGATATTCTTGTTACTTTAAGTTGAATACTTCCTTGGTTATTACGGTACAGGGACCAAACATCATTTGGAAAAGCATAAAAATACCCTGAAGATTCAACTTTTAAAGCGTTAGGTTTATTTTGATGCCTAGGAAGCGCAACATACTGATGCGGATGAGGACTGCCATCATTTGGTACTGCTTTTTCTTGGTTTGAATCATTAGCAATACAGCCCACAGCTATAAACCAAGGCATATGCTCTATTCGCTTGGTTCCCCAAAAATCTGTAGATCTATTTTCTGTTGCTTGCTTAAATTTGCGCTCTGTCATCCCCCAAATAGACGATGCAAATCTAATAATATCGCCAGCTGTTAACTTGCCATCTTCTGTCCCTAACCAGTCGCACACATCTTTGCTATCTTGCCAACATCCTTCAGATTCAAAAATATATCGCTGCCCTTTTTCCATATAAATATAGGTAGGAGTCCAATGCTGCTTTGCAAAGATATTTACTTGTGAAGATTCATTTTTTGCTAATTTTATTGTTGGCCAATATTCAGGATGCTCTATAGGCGAGACTGCTTGTCGTTGAAACACACTTTCATGGAAGTGCGCTTGGTTTTCAGCAACAACACAGTCGATATTTCGAGGTCGTGATCTAAACTTAGCAAAAATGCCTTTATAAGAGTTGTGTAACACACCTGCGGGATTTGGCTTCAATTGCTCAAATATTCCGTCTCTAAAAACTAATCCAGCTTCGGCTGCTTCTTTTAACATCCATTCAAGTGTTATATCTGATAAGTCAGTATTGCTGTATCCACCGCCCACATCAGAGTGCACGCCCGGAAACCATTTTTCTTTAACGTCACGATCACTTGCATACTCAGTCCAGCGAGTAACACAAAAGCTACTCCTTTTTTCATCCATAGCCATTGCATGCCTAGCAATATTTATATGTTTGCCAAGCGTGGTATCGTGGAAACGCCATGAGGCAGGATTATCTAATAAGTTAAAAAGCTCCATATCATTAGGAATACCTAGCGCCCCTACGGTATCCCATACACCAATAAAATGAATCGGTAGAGCAGCTTTGTGATTTAAAAACTGGCTGGGTTCAATAGTTTTAACACCTGATTTATAGTTATCAAAATGCTTATGAACATGCTCCCATTGTTCCTCACTTTTATCTATTTTGCTAAAATCAAGCAAGCCTAGATTAAGTAGCCCGCCTAAACTTCTTGCTGTAAAGGCGCCGCGACTAAAACCAAATATATAGACTTTATCACCATCGCAATAGTTATTTGCCAACCAGTAATAGGCACTACAAATATGGCGCTTAATGCTTTTTCCTAAAGCTCCATCAACAATCGAATCTTTTAAACCTGTTTCTTCACCACCAAGCCCTGGGTGGTAATATGCTTTTTGTAACTCCCCCATACCATCTTTTTTTGCTAGAGCATGGTAAAGCTTTACAACATTTGTGGGTGCGGGTATGCCGTTATCTTCTTGACTTGGGTTATTCCAGGTTCCGTCACAACAAATAATTAAATTAGCCATAAGTACATCCTTGTATGTTCATTTGTCTAACTTATCTAGGCAACGGCCTCTATAAAGTCAAAATTTAACCACTTCAATAATGTAATTTAGGAATTTTCTGAGAAGGTACTTTTAAGAGGAAACAGTTTCACATTCTTAGTTCAACTGTTGTAACCGATTGGTTTTTGAAATAAAAAAGGCTGCTCTGAGAGCAGCCTTTTTCATATTTGGTGGAGCTGGGGGAGTCTGAATTAACAACACAAACCATTGATTAAAATAAAATAATAAAATAAAAACCACTTTAAAGGCACCAACAATAGTACTAAAAGTAAAAATCACTTAGAATTTTATACTTGAATGGTTTAATAGCAGCACTATGACCCCTTATTTATATACTTCGTTCAGGGACTTTCAGCATCTAAATTTAAGTTCATATAAATTCTTTCTGCTTCGATTTTCTAGATTAAGAAGTTATAGTAGTAATTAATAATCTAAGCACAGCTTACCCAATACTTAACAACTAATACAGCGGTGAGAGGATTGATATTATGAAACTGGCAATTTATTTCTAATCTGCCTGTGCGGCAGTAAAGAAATCACCGGCTTTTATGTTCTCGATACTTTCTTTCTAAGCTGCCTGTGAGGCAGTGAACCTTGATTGCTAATTGGTCGCCCATTTTAATGATTTCTAAGCTGCCTGTGAGGCAGTGAACGAATTGTGCAGGCTGGGGGTACAACTTTAACATTTCTAAGCTGCCTGTGAGGCAGTGAACCTTTTGATGAGAAGTGGTTTAACGATTTTGAATTTCTAAGCTGCCTGTGAGGCAGTGAACTTGCTGGTAAAAAAACCTTCACATCAGAGATTTTTCTAAGCTGCCTGTGAGGCAGTGAACATATTCAGGCTCGAATACTCAACCTAGTCCAATTTCTAAGCTGCCTGTAAGGCAGTGAACTCGGACTTGGACTTTATACAGCAACGTTTCATTTTCTAAGCTGCCTGTGAGGCAGTGAACCAAGATCGGCCTCTACATAGTCTGGTTCGGAATTTCTAAGCTGCCTGTGAGGCAGTGAACTATCTTCTCGTTATTCACCATCGAAGCATATTTTTCTAAGCTGCCTGTGAGGCAGTGAACGATGCCAGCTTGTAGATGCTGTTTTAGGCTACTTTCTAAGCTGCCTGTGAGGCAGTGAACGTATTCACTATTAAGTTGAATTACACCATTGTTTTCTAAGCTGCCTGTGAGGCAGTGAACTTCACTATCACCGTGTTTATATAGCGCATAAGTTTCTAAGCTGCCTGTGAGGCAGTGAACTTAATTACGTAGCTACCTGATATACTCTTATATTTCTAAGCTGCCTGTGAGGCAGTGAACGCATTGATAGAGCTTGTATTGCCGTTTGTATCTTTCTAAGCTGCCTGTGAGGCAGTGAACAGGTAAGTATGGAAACTGGCTTAAGTCATTATTTTCTAAGCTGCCTGTGAGGCAGTGAACATACATTGAGTTGCGCTGCATTTACAGTGAAATTTCTAAGCTGCCTGTGAGGCAGTGAACTTTCATACGTTTTGTGTCCGTCTTGGCGTGTCTTTCTAAGCTGCCTGTGAGGCAGTGAACAAAGAGCAACCGGCAAGATGACTTCCTTAATATTTCTAAGCTGCCTGTGAGGCAGTGAACCTTTGGCTAAGTGATGGGCGACTACCTTTGTCTTTCTAAGCTGCCTGTGAGGCAGTGAACAAGTATGTTTGTCATATTAAACCCATCCTAATTTTCTAAGCTGCCTGTGAGGCAGTGAACCTTTGGCTAAGTGATGGGCGACTACCTTTGTCTTTCTAAGCTGCCTGTGAGGCAGTGAACAAGTATGTTTGTCATATTAAACCCATCCTAATTTTCTAA
>NZ_JAKGBG010000038.1:0-48143 GCF_021532595.1 Pseudoalteromonas sp. OFAV1 | reverse complement strand
CAATGAATTCTGAATTTTGATATCTTTCGATATCGAATTGACTGTGCTGAAACAAGTAAACTTGTTTCCGTTGGTCACTCAGTTCAATTGAGACTCTAAATTTGTTTGCGTCACTTAGTAAACTAAGCTTCGCTGTTAGAACTCAATCTGTACGAGTGCCCACACAGATGATTGCTTTATATTGTTAAAGAACGTTTCGAGTTGCTTTCGCGTCTCGAGGGATGCGTATAATACATCCTTAATTTTTTGAGTCAATACTTAATTTTAAACTTTCTTTTTAGACCGTTTTAAACCGAAGTTTTACTTAACTCTCTGTCACTTTGTTCAGCTCAGCGCTTTTCATTGCTGCCCGCCGTGTCAGTGGATGCGCATTATAGGGAGATGGATTTTTAACGCAAGCACTTTTTGAAGGTTTTTTTGATTATTTTCAAATTAATCAGATACCCACCAAATGCAAACATGTTACCCACAAACAACTGTGGATAACTGATGATTTTTAGCAGAATAACTAAACTCTCCGCGCTTGTTATGGTAACTTGCGCCGCAGATTTTCCACTCGCTCACAAGGCAAGAAAAATGACAGACATTATAAATAGTATAAGTAGTCTCCTTTGGGGTCACATTCTGGTTTACCTTTTAATAGCTGCGGGGCTATTTTTCACTCTTCGACTCGGTTTTATCCAATTCACTCAATTTCCACATATGATCAAAGTGATGTTTCAGAGCCGCCAAGGTTCTGGTGAGGGCATTTCTTCATTCCAAGCATTTTGTACTTCATTAGCTGCGCGAGTTGGCACTGGTAATATGGCGGGCGTTGCTGTTGCACTTTATTTAGGCGGTGCCGGTGCAATTTTTTGGATGTGGCTTATTGCTTTAATAGGTATGGCGACAAGTTTTGCAGAAAGTACCCTTGCCCAAGCATATAAAACGGTCGATGAAGATGGCAACTTTCGTGGTGGCCCTGCTTATTATATGGAATATGGATTAGGTAAACGTTGGATGGGAGTCATTTTCTCTCTTTGCCTTATTCTTGCTTTTGGTTTGGTATTTAATGCAGTTCAATCAAACTCTATTGCTGCTGCATTTGATGTTGCGTTTGGGATTCCAAACTATGTTGTCGGAATCGCCTTGGTATTAGGGTCTGGCATTATCATTTTTGGTGGCTTAAAAACTATTTCACGTTTTGCAGAAATGGTTGTGCCATTTATGGCGCTGGCTTATTTGCTAGTTGCGCTCTATGTATGTGCCATGAACTACGATTTACTACCCAATGTGTTCATGCATGTTATTAATAGTGCCTTTGGTATCGAGCAAGCAGGCGCTGGTGCAATTGGTTATGGTGTTATGCAGGCGATGATCCAGGGTATTAAACGTGGGTTATTCTCTAATGAAGCTGGTATGGGTAGCGCTGCAAATGCTGCTGCAACGGCAACACCTAACCCACCGCACCCAGCCTCACAAGGTTATGTGCAAATGCTCGGTGTATTTGTAGATACAATTATTATTTGTACTGCAACCGCAGCCCTTATTTTATTATCACAACAGCTTATACCTGATTCAGGTGTGACTGGTATTGCATTGACGCAAGCTGCCCTTGAAGAACATGTTGGTAGCTGGGGAGCAACCTTTGTTGCGATTGCAATTTTGTTTTTTGCATTTACCTCGATTGTTGCTAATTATTCTTATGCGGAAACCAATTTATTATTTTTAGAACATAACCATGCATCGGGCATGTTGATCTTCCGATTATTAGTACTTGGTATGGTGATGTTTGGTGCGCTCGGTGAATTACCTTTAGTATGGACGCTTGCCGATATTTCGATGGGCTTGATGGCAATTGTTAACGTCATCGCTTTATTTATGCTTTCGGGTGTCGTTATTTGGCTTGCGAAGGATTACAACTCACAACGTAAAGCCGGTAAATTACCTACTTTCGATCCTTCGCAAAACAAAAGGCTCGATCAAACTATTCCTAAAGGCGCGTGGCGCAAATAATCAAGCCAAATGATTACTTAATTGGGGAGCGATTGTGCTCCCTTTTTTGTATTTGCTAATTTTTCAAAAACAGACAATATGAATGTGATTTGCTGTTCGTTAAGTTTGGATTCAAGCTGTGTAACAAGCTGCTCTTTTATTTGCGCTTTTAATGCTTGTTTTTGCTCTGCAGTTAATAATGGCTGCGATTGTTGCTGATAAGATTGCACGGCGGTGAGCATAGCCATCACCACGTCATTATCAAAATCGGTTAGCGCCGCTTTAGCATTACTGATGACTTGTTCTGATTTTTCAAATGCGGTCGATACTTTATCAACAAGCACACTGACTTCATGAATTTTAAGTACGTCGTTAATGTTCGACATAATAATCGCAACAGGTATTAGTACTAATGAGATTGCTAAACAAAGCCCAAATACGGCGCCCACCCAAAACTGATTTAAACCACGTTTAAATTGCTCCATTCTCTTTCCTTGATCCTATTTATTGAGTTCAGTAGCACTTAAAACTGAAAAAGCGTTAGCTGATTTAAAATGACTAAGGAAACTATAAAGCTATTTTGGCAATAAAAAAATATTTAGCTGAGATTATAAAAAGAAATATAAATGAAATAGAGAAGTGGTATTAAATATAAATGGTGCCCGGGGCCGGACTTGAACCGGCACGCTGTTACCAGCGAGGGATTTTAAATCCCTTGTGTCTACCAATTCCACCACCCGGGCATCGGGTCGCTCGTAAGAGCATGTGGAGTATTATATGGAGGCGGAACCCGGAGTCGAACCGAGGTAGACGGATTTGCAATCCGCTGCATGGCCACTCTGCCATTCCGCCTTATCGCTTCCAAATAATTGGAGCGGCACACGAGGCTCGAACTCGTGACCTCAACCTTGGCAAGGTTGCGCTCTACCAACTGAGCTAGTGCCGCAAATTTGTTTCTGTCAGTGTTTTGTCCGTTGGTGCACAACCTTTAGGTTGCGATGATAACGTTCTGGCAACTGAGCTTGTGCCGCAAATTTGTTTGTTTATCCAATAAACTATTTAAGTTTAAATGGTGCCCGGGGCCGGACTTGAACCGGCACGCTGTTACCAGCGAGGGATTTTAAATCCCTTGTGTCTACCAATTCCACCACCCGGGCATCGGGTTTGCTATTTAAAGCAAGTGGATAAAGCTAATATGGAGCGGCACACGAGGCTCGAACTCGTGACCTCAACCTTGGCAAGGTTGCGCTCTACCAACTGAGCTAGTGCCGCATCATATTAACTCTAGAGTTAAATCGTAATTTTAAAACTACATTTGGTATTGTAGTTAACCACAAAATGGTGCCCGGGGCCGGACTTGAACCGGCACGCTGTTACCAGCGAGGGATTTTAAATCCCTTGTGTCTACCAATTCCACCACCCGGGCATCGGGTTGCTCATAGAGCGCGTGGAGTGTTGAATGGAGGCGGAACCCGGAGTCGAACCGAGGTGGACGGATTTGCAATCCGCTGCATGGCCACTCTGCCATTCCGCCAAATTAGATAATTGGAGCGGCACACGAGGCTCGAACTCGTGACCTCAACCTTGGCAAGGTTGCGCTCTACCAACTGAGCTAGTGCCGCTTTCTTTATCTTGGGGGCTATGCCCTCTCAACACGGACGCATTCTACAGAGATTATTAAACGCGTCAATATAAAAAATGCTAGTTTTGAACTGTTTGCTTATTTTTTATCTAAAACGGTGTGTAATTATACGCTTAGGATCAATTTTTGGTCAATTCTGACCATGCTGCCATTAAATACTGCAGCATAGAACTAAGCGTTAAGAATGTTGCAACGTATAAAAGACCATAACTTAAGTAGATCATCCATGTATCAAATTGCCAAATCAAACCAATAATGGCTAGCATTTGTGCCGCAGTTTTAAACTTACCCATGTTAGATACAGCTACATTGTCACGCTTACCCTGCTCTGCCATCCATTCACGTAATGCAGAAATAACGATTTCGCGGCTAATAATAACTAATGCAGGTATAGTCATATACAAACTTTGATAATGGCTTGATAAAGCAACAAGTGCCGCACAGACCATTACTTTGTCAGCAACAGGGTCTAAAAACGCACCAAATGGCGTTGACTGATTTAAACGACGCGCAAGATAGCCATCAAGGATATCTGTGATTGACGCAAGCCAGAAAACAAACGCAGCTGCGAAAAACGCCCATGAGAAAGGCAAATAAAATATCACCAAAAAAATGGGGATAAGAAAAAGTCTAAAGGTTGTGAGTGTGTTTGGAATATTCCACATAACTACTTGGAGATGTCTTTTTTTACTATATTCGCACGAAGGCTACGCCTTGTCATGCAAATGATTAAATATCTTTTCAGCCATTTCAGGGCTGATCCCAGGAACTTGTTTTAATTGGTCTATATTAGCAGCTTTTACCCCTTGCATGCCCCCTAAATATTTTAATAATGCCTGTCGGCGCTTTTGTCCAACACCGGTAATTTCTTCTAATAATGATTGCGTGCGTTGTTTTTGACGTTTATTACGATGCCCAGCAATAGCAAAACGGTGCGACTCATCACGTATATGTTGGATTAAATGCAGTGCCGGCGCGTCTGAATCAAGTGGTATTGTTTTTCGTCCGCCATCAATTAATAGCGTTTCTAAACCTGGTTTTCGGCTTGTGCCTTTTGCAACACCCACCAGCAACGGCATTTTATTATGTGGCCAGTTTTCAAAATATTGTTCAGCACGAGATAATTGCCCTTTACCCCCATCGATAAAGATAACATCGGGTATTTTTTCTTCATCGACTACTTTGTTGTAGCGTTTATTAAGTGCAAATTCCATCGCGGCATAATCATCGCCACCTGTGATGCCGGTAACATTAAAACGGCGATACTCTTTATTATTTGGACCTTGCGAATCAAACACCACACAACTTGCAACCGTGTTTTCACCCATTGTATGGCTGATATCAAAACATTCCATACGATTTATATCATCAAGACGTAACGTTTCTTTTAATTGTGCATAGCGTTTATTAATTGAGTCCTGCGTGCTTTGCTTAACACTAATGCTGTTAAGGGCATTTTTATTAGCAAGCTTAAGATACTGAGCTCGCTCACCGCGATTAGCGACTTTTAAACTTACTTTACGCTCAGAGATTGCCGTAAGTGCATCGCTTAGAGGCTCACTCTCTTCGATTGTAAACGGTAAGATGATTTCTTTAGCAATGCGCCCTGTTGCACCAGGCGCTAAGTAATACTGGCCTAAAAAGGAAGTTAAAATCTCTTCTTGACCAGAGTCTTTGGGCACTTTGGGGAAATAGGTTTTGCTACCAAGTACCTTATGATCGCGGATCATTAATAAGTGAACCGCATTTAAACCATTTAAATGCGCAAAGCCAACCACATCCATTTCGGCATGATTACCGGAAATCGATTGCTGTTCCTGCATTTTCCGAAGTAACATAATTTGGTCGCGTACTTTTGCAGCGAGCTCAAATTTAAGCTCTTTGCTTGCTTGCTCCATTTTAGCAATTAAATCAGCAATAACTTCATGAGATTTGCCTAGTAAAAACTTACGTACAAAATCGACTTCTTGTTGATATTCTTCATCGGTAATTTTATTAACACACGGCGCTGAGCAACGTTTTAACTGATATTGTAAACATGGACGACTCCGAGCTCGGTAATAGGCATCTTCACATTGGCGAACCGGAAAGATTTTTTGCATTAAACGCAGGCTTTCAGATACCGCCCCTGCACTTGGGAATGGACCAAAATACTCGCCTTTGATTTTACGACTACCACGATGAAAAGCGAGTCGCGGGTGTTTGTGATCAGTTAAAAGAATATAAGGGTATGATTTATCATCGCGCAGTAAAATGTTGTAGCGAGGCTGATATTTTTTTATTAAGTTGTTTTCAAGTAATAAGGCTTCGGTCTCTGTGTTAGTCAGGGTGACTTCGATACCGCAAATATTGCTTACTAAGACACGTGTTTTACTATCAGTTACATTACTGCGAAAGTAACTAGTTACGCGCTTTTTTAGATTTTTAGCCTTACCGACATAAATAACTTGCCCTTCACTATCAAGCATTCGGTAGACACCGGGCTCACTTGATAGTGTTTTAAGAAAACGGGCTGGTTCGAAATCAGACATTGAGCAAATTAATGCGAACTATCAATGTCGATCATTTTGTGACGTATTGCTAAATGCGTAAGTTCAACATCACCACCCACATTTAGCTTTTCAAACATGCGATAGCGATAGCTATTCACTGTTTTAGAACTTAGGTTCAAACGCTCTGCTATGTCTTGTGCCTTTTCACCTTTGGTGATCATCAGCATAATTTGCAGTTCACGCTCAGAAAGACTCTGAAACGGATTTTCGTCTGTGCGTCCGCTTACCTGTGCAAGGGCAATTTGCTGAGCAATTTCAGGCGCGATATAACGTTGGCCAGCATTTACAGCACGAATAGCGTTAACCATTTCATCAGAGCCGGCACCTTTAGTTAGATAACCATGAGCTCCGATTTGCATCACTTTGCTTGGGAATGGATCTTCACAATGCACCGTCAGCACGATAATTTTTACATCAGGGCAATAACGACAGATTTTCTTAGTTGCCTCTAAACCACCGATACCTGGCATGTTCATGTCCATCAACACGATATCAGGCGAATGTTGACGGCAAAATTGCACCGCTTCTTCACCGGTTTTAGCTTCACCAACCACTTTAAAACCACGAACATCATCAAGTATACGTCTGATACCTGTCCGTACAAGCTCATGGTCATCAACTAAAAGTACATTAATCAATGGAACACCCTCAAATAACCCAAATACATGCTTGTGTAAATTTAATGTGCCACATTAGCACAGAATGAGTGAAACAATAAATCAAATTATTGTTTCACTCATCATTTTATGCGGCGTTTTTCTCGCTAAAACGATCAACCCACAGCGCAATAATACCATCACCTGTAACATTACAAGCTGTACCAAAACTATCCTGTGCTAAATAAAGTGCAATCATTAATGCCACTGCGCCTTCATTGAAACCAAGCATGCTTGTTAATAGTCCTAATGCCGACATAACCGCACCACCCGGCGCTCCAGGAGCTGCAATCATGACAACACCTAACATCATAATAAATGGCAACATACCAAATAAAGATGGTACATCCATATTAGGCGATAAGAACATCACTGCCATTGCACATGTCACAATGGTAATTGTTGAACCCGATAAATGGATGGTTGCACATAACGGCACTGTAAAGTTTGCAACATCTTCTTTTACATTATTAGCTTTACTTGAGCGCAGCGATACAGGAATTGTTGCTGCACTCGACATTGTACCTAAAGCAGTAAAGTAAGCGGGTAGCATATTTTTTACAAGCTCTAATGGGTTTCTTTTTAATAAAAGTCCCGTTGAGACATATAAAACGGTTAGCCATAACCAATGCATGATCAATGCTGCAAGTAATACAATACCAAATGTTTGCAGCGTATCTACCACAGTGCCAGCGACTGTCATCTCTGCAAATACACCGGCAATATAAAACGGTAATGCTGGAATAATAACCTTTGCTAATAAGCCATCAATTACATCACGACCCTGATCAGAAACTTTCTTCAACATATCAAGTTGCATTTGGCTCATACCAATACCAAAAATGAAAGCCGCAGCTAACGCCGTCATTACGCTCATAAGTGGTGGAATTTCTAAATCAATAAAGCTGCCCACTTCTGTAGCTACTTCAGCTTCAAACGTTAAGCCCCCATCAAACAATGGGATCATGGCGCTGACTAATAAAAACGCTAAGGTGCCAGCAATAATCGTTGACCCATAAGCAAAACCGACAGTTTTGCCAAGTAAGTGGCCAGAACCTTTTGGTAAGCCAGCAATACCAGATGCGATAAAAAATAAAATAATCAGTGGAATGGTAAAGGTGATCAACTGACCTATTATTTCTTTTACTGTATAGAGGAGTTCAACACCTGTTAGCGGCACATACAAGCCCACTAAAATACCGGCAACAATACCAGCAATTAATTTTAGAATTAAATTCATAACGATCACTTCAATTTTTAGGTGGTAACCTTTTACCACGTTTTAGTTTACTTTTGTTATAAAACAGCCAAATTAACGTTTAACTGCGCAAATTACCACCACAGCTTCGCAGAATCTAATTTGAACGTAAATATATGCGTCCTATCGCGTTGCATTTGTTAACAAAGTTGCAAGTTAATAACATGCTCGCAATTATGAATACCCGTGTAGTTCTTATGTATAAATCTATATTAAGTGCCGCTCTACTGAGCACACCTTTTACTTCCTTGGCCACCAGCCAACCCATCACCCTCCCTTTTGTTGCGGAACAAGCAACAATTGACGGAAAGCTAAATGAAGCAAGTTGGCAACACGCAAAAAAAATCACGATTGATAATGTCACGTGGCCTTATGAAAACAGCAAAAGCCCAGTGACCACACACGCCTATGTCTATGAAGATGGCGAGACGTTATTTATTGGCTTTGAAGCAAACGACCCAAATCCAGAACTAATTCGCGCTTTCTATCGTGACCGTGATGCAGCATGGGATGATGACTTAGTGGGACTGAAAATTGATTCATACAATAATGCTCAATTAGCTTATCAGTTTTTTATTAACCCACTTGGCGTACAACAAGACTCGATAGAAAACGAACTGACTAAACATGAAAGCTCATCATGGGACGGTATTTGGGATAGTGTTGGTGTTATTCACGATAAAGGCTACACAGTAGAAGTGGCTATTCCCTTACGCGTATTGAATTTTGACGACAGCGTAGCAACCAAAACGATGGCGATGGAGTTTTTACGATTTTTACCCCGTAGTGAGCGTTTGCGTATCTCAAATATGCAAATTGACCATGGTAACAATTGTTGGATTTGCCAAATGCCAAGTTACCAAGGTTTTGAACAAGCAAAGCAAGGCAATAACGTAGCGATTATTCCATCTGTGGTGCTTGGCAAAAATGAGACTCGTGATATCGATGGCGCACAAGTGGCTGATTGGGAGTCAGAGAACAATACTGAAGCCAGCCTGGATGTTAAATGGGGGATCACCCCAGATATTACCTTAAATGCGACGATTAACCCTGACTTTTCACAGGTTGAAGCGGATGTTGCTCAATTGAGTGTGAATAATAATTTCAGCTTGTTCTTCCCAGAAAAGCGTGCCTTCTTTTTAGATAACGCTGACTACTTTGCATCAACACTTAACCTTATTCATACCCGTAATATTGCCCAACCAGATTATGGAACCAAGATCTCAGGTAGCAAAAATGGCCATACATTTGCCGGTTTTATTGCCAATGATACGCAAACCAATGTGTTGATCCCGGGCAATTTAGGTTCATCTCTTGTCGCCCTTGACGAGAAAAGTGAAAACGGTGCTCTGCGATACCGATACGACTTTGAATCAGGGTTATCACTTGGTTCAACAGCAACTCACAGACAAAGTGATGATTATAAAAACACGGTTTATAGTATTGATAGTAAATACAAACCAACAGTGAACGATGTTTTCCTAGTACAAGTATTAAAGTCACAAACGCAATACAGTCAGGATTTTATTGACGAGTTATGTGATGGTGATAACTGTTTACAACCTGAGCAAGTAATTTGTGAATTAAATAGTGATTGCGACTATAACGAAGGTGTACTTCGTGTTTTAAGTAAAGAACAACAATCGGGTAATGGCTACTATGTTAAGTATCAACATGATGAGAAGTACTGGCGTGCATTTGCTGACTATAATTATCGCGATGCTGATTTAAGAGCTGACTTAGGTTTTATCTCGCAAGTTGATTTTAAAAAGTTCACTACAGGTGGCGAATACCGCTGGTATGGTGATAAAGGTAATTGGTGGAACCGCGCTAACCTGTATGCCGATTGGGATATTACCCACAACGAAAATAATGAACTTCTTGAAAAAGAAGCACAAACCAGCTTTTCTGTCAGCGGCCCATTACAAAGCTTTTTTGAAGTCTCTGTTGAACACCGAAACCGTACAGGTCTTCGCCACGATAAATCACGTTTAGATATAGACGGCAACACAGATTTATTTAGCGAAAATGGCGTTGGCTTTTACAGTGATTTTAAACCAACCGCTGGGGTCTTTGCTTCTTTATATATGTATACAGGTAATGCCGTTGACTTAGCCAATAACCGCACTGGTGATAAGTTTCACATACGCCCGGTACTGAATATGAACCTTGGTAAACATTTTGAAGTACGCTTACGTCATACTTATGAGCAACTGGAAGCTGATGGTAGCGAAGTATTTACCGCAAATTTAAGTGATGTGCGGTTAACTTACCAGTTTAACGTGAATAGCTTTTTACGCCTTGCAGTCATTTATACCGATTTAGAACGTAATCAAGCTAATTACATTGATGATGTAGATAGCCAATATAAAAAGTTAGCCACCCAGTTATTTTATTCTTACAAACTGAACCCGCAAACAGTATTCTTTGCAGGTTACTCTGATAATGGCTATCAAGATGATGAACTTTCATCGATAACTAAAGAGCAGCGTACCCTATTTGCTAAATTTAGCTACGCTTGGTTACTTTAAGACTCTATGAGCGCACCTTTCGGTGCGCGCCCTTCTTTTCCCACCTTATTACTAAATGCTATAAGCCTATTCGCTATATGTTATAGCCAAACTTTACTTTCGTTTTTTAATAGTCACAGTAAAGTGTGACTATTACAGATCAATAGCCTAAGCTAGTTGATCACGATTGAATAAATTGCTTCCAAGGGAACACTATGTCTAACATTTTTGAAGATAATTCATTAACAATTGGTAATACACCGATTGTAAAGCTTAACCGCGTAACCTCAGGTAATGTTTTTGCTAAAGTAGAATCACGTAACCCAAGCTTTAGTGTTAAATGCCGTATTGGCGCTTCAATGATCTGGGAAGCAGAAAAGTCAGGCGTATTAACCAAAGACAAAGAGTTAATCGAGCCGACTTCTGGCAACACAGGTATTGCACTTGCGTTTGTAGCAGCTTCTCGTGGCTATAAATTAACCCTGACTATGCCTAATACGATGAGCCTAGAGCGTCGTAAACTATTAAAAGCGTTAGGTGCTAACCTAGTTTTAACTGATGGCGCTAAAGGTATGAATGGCGCGATTGAAAAAGCAAAAGAAATTCAAGCAAGCGAGCCTGGAAAATACATTCTTTTACAACAATTCGAAAATCCAGCTAACCCAAAAATTCACTTTGAAACAACGGGTCCTGAAATCTATGAAGCAATGGACGGTAAAATCGACATCTTCGTAGCAGGTGTTGGTACGGGTGGTACTATTACCGGTGTTAGCCGTTATTTAAAACTCGAGAAAGGCCTAAACGTGCAATCTGTTGCTGTTGAGCCAACTAATTCTCCAGTTATTAGCCAAACCTTAGCTGGTGAAGAAATTAAACCGGGTCCTCATAAAATCCAAGGTATCGGTGCTGGCTTCATCCCAGGCAACCTTGATTTAGAAGTTGTTGATGCCGCTGAGCAAGTATCAAATGAAGATGCAATTGCAATGGCTCACGAGCTTATGAAAAACGAAGGTATTTTAGTAGGTATTTCGTCTGGTGCTGCAGTGGTTGCTGCAAAACGCCTTGCTGAAAAACCTGAAAATGCGGGTAAAAACATCGTTGTTATTTTACCAAGTGCTACTGAGCGTTACTTATCTAGCCCATTATTTGCTGAAGAATTCAGTGAAAAAGAGTTAGTTCAATAACGAGTGCAGTTAATTTAAGAAAGGATGCCAAGGCATCCTTTTTTATTACCAAGCAAAAATAAATCCCACAATTTTACTAAGTTAACTTTACATCTCAGTCATTTAGTCACACACTTAAAATTATTTAATCTAGCAAATCAAAGCATAATGAAAAACGTACTCTTAATTTTTGCTCTATTGAGTAGTTGCTTAATGTTGGGTTGTGGCTCTGAAGAGTCACCTCAGGGCGAAAAAAATACCCCAGGCAACACAGCCACGCTTTATTTTGATGCACTGTATAACCAAAACGATTTAAATCAAGCCATGGAATACGCAACTCCAAAAATGGCTCGCATTATGAAGTCTTATGGCACCGCAAACCAATTCGCTCGTAACCTAATTAACATGCAATACGACGAAGTTGTAATTGAAGTTGATATGACCAATATGAGTTTACGTGAACAGTACGGTGATAAGGCTAATATTAATTTAATCTTTACGGGTTACTTCAACGGTAAAAAAGTGGATGATATGCGCAGTGTAAAAATGATCCGCAAAAAAGGTAATTGGTATATAGAAAAGATTAACGCCGATCCATTTGCTCGATAGATAGTTATCTTAAAGTAAAAATGGGCCTAAAAAGGCCCATTTTTTGATTCCGTGTATAAATTACTCTTCATCAAATTCTTGGTGTTGACGCTGTGTAGGGCGCGCTAAGATCTCAACATAAAACGATGTTAAGCCTTTGGCTTCAATATCACTAATACATTTATTAATCTCTGCTACGTGAACAACTTCGGCTTCATCCGCTGATTCACCAAACTTACAGTCAAATGCCCAATAATCAGCATCAGCTGGGAGTGTTTTATTACGCTCACGTTTCAAATATTTTTTTACTTCGTGTTTGGCTGCATCAACCATGCGAGGGTACTTAATCTTCTCGTGGTTAAGCGTGAATGTCTTCTTCATTATAGTCCTAATAGCTTGGTTCAATGACAATGGCGCTAAGCCATAGGCACACAGTATAACAAGGCCATAAAAAATTAGCTGTATTTTTTCTTATGTTGCTTGAATTTACTTATTAAAGTGTAGATTAATTTATTTATGTGACAATGTAGTTAATCAATTAGGCTGAAATTAAATGCAAAGGTTGATGAATAGCATCTTCTGTTAAACTATCGTAAAAAGCTGCAGCGTCAATTTGGGCACGCTCAGTTGGTTGATTTTTATCAAGGTAGCGTTTTCTTACTGCGGGCTCACAATTGTCTATCACTTCTAGTGGAATGTGATTTTTATCATCTCGAACATGCAATGGCTCAGGTGCTAAACAATGACGTAAGCGAATGTCTGAAAGACCACCTTGAAGTAATCGAAGAGCATTATCTTGACCAATCAACATATCAAATTGCTCTGGTGCTAATGATTGCTTAGGACCTGCCCCTAACTGGGCTCTAAGCACCTCTTCTGAAACGTGAGGATTACTTATTTCTGTTTTAGGTAGATGAAATTGACTAAAATCAAGTGCGTCATGTGAGAGCATTGCTAATAATAATGCAAACTCACCAGAGCGATGTTCATGAACACTTTTATTAAGACGATTATCGAGTTGACTCTCATTGAGCAACAAACCATCAACTTGCATAGACTTTAGCCAAATAGATTCCAGATTAATCAGTTATCGGCATTAATCCAATTTTCTTTAGTTTTTTTCTTTACTTAAATAACCAGTTTGCTATTATCAGCGCCGTTGCATTGGAGGGGTTCCCGAGCGGCCAAAGGGATCAGACTGTAAATCTGACGGCTCAGCCTTCGCTGGTTCGAATCCAGCTCCCTCCACCACTTCCTTCTGGTAGTGGGGCCAAATGCAATAGTAAAATCTGTGTGGAGGGGTTCCCGAGCGGCCAAAGGGATCAGACTGTAAATCTGACGGCTCAGCCTTCGCTGGTTCGAATCCAGCTCCCTCCACCACTCTTTACTCTTTCTAGCTTATCGCTACCAGCTCAAACTACTGCCATTTTGTTTCAACCATTGCTCAGCGTTTTTATAGTCTGGATAAAACTGTCTAACACGTTGCCAAAACTTAGCACTGTGATTCATATGTTTAAGATGAGCAAGTTCGTGTACAACCACATAATCAATCACCCATGTCGGTGCACTCGCTAAATGTAAATTAAAGGTCAGCTCTCGACGCTTATTACAACTTCCCCAACGACGTTTATAATGTTGAATTTTAAGTTTTGTGGGCAGAGCTTCAGACATCTGCAAACAATAATCATGAACACGCATTTCGATATAACTCTCTAGCTTTTCGTGTAAAAACTGCTCGAGCAGTGCTAAATAGTTTGCTTCTTGATGTTTGACCCGTGATGAAATAGATAAAATAAGCCGACACTGTGCATCTTGTTGCCAAGTGCTTTTAGTGCCTTTAGCAAATACTATCGGCACATTTTGTCCAAATAACTTAATCGCCGCGTTTACAAGAGGAAGTTGGCGGCGTTCAGCATGAATGGATTGTTTGGCAATTTGTTCATCGACCCAATCTTGCTTGGTCTTTAACCAGGCATCAATCTCAGTTTGTGGAACATAAAAAGGCGCATAAACAGTGAGTTTCTGCTGGGCAACTTTAATTGCCACTGTGGTTCTGCGTTTACTGCGCTTTAGGGTGTAGTTCAACAAATATAAGCCAATTCAATTAATAAAAAGTATGGATTCCATTTTACCCTGTAAAATAACTGCTAATCTATAAAGATGACCAACAAATAATTTTCATGTTTATGTCTGATAAACCTTGTTGTAGTTATACCTCGCCTTCGGGAAAGAAATGCTTGGAAACCGATATGGGGTCTGGATTCTGTTTTTGGCACGATAGTAAGTTTGATAAGTCAGGACTAGATCTAACCCAGAAATTAGAGCGTTATGCGAAAAAAGGCGGTTTACTGCATGGGTTACAGCTAAAGCGCGCTAACCTCAGTGGTCTTAATCTTATTAAGCAGGATGATGAGGAGGGATATGACCTATCCTACTGTAACTTTTATCGAGCAAACCTATCAGGCGCACACCTTTTTAATAACAAAATCGCTAACGCATCATTAATGAAAGCAAATCTTCACGATGCCAGCTTACATTATTGCGATTTAAAGAATACAAACTTATTAGGGGTTAAGTTTAATGATAGTCGTATTGACAATATCGATTTAGGCGAGCATTTACTGCAAGAAGCACAGGCCATTAAAGCTCGCAAAAATAGACAGTATGATGAAGCTCGTGACTTGTTCGAACAATCCGAAGAGATATATCGAAACTTAAGGAAGGCATCTGAAAACCAAGGACTTTTTGAACTGGCTGGCAACTTTACTTATAAAGAGCTTAGAATGCGCCATGCCCAATATCCAAAAGGATCAACAAAACAGATTACGTCGAGTTTTATTGATATGCTTTGTGGGTATGGTGAAAAGCCTGAAAACGTTATTCGCTTTAGCCTTTCGCTGATAATCTGCTGCGCAATTTGTTACTTTCTATTCGGTGTCAGCTATAGCGATACAATTTTGCAACTTAGCCTTGATAACACTTGGCAAGACAACTTATCTGCCTTATTGAATAGTTTTTACTTTAGTGTAGTAACATTCACAACGCTTGGATACGGAGATATAACTCCCATAGGTTTTTCACGATTTATTGCTGCATTAGAAGCATTTTGTGGTAGTTTTTCTCTCGCTTTGTTTGTGGTTGTATTCGTAAAACGTATGACTCGCTAAAGCATAATGTATGAACCAACGTGCTTTTTAGCTTGATACATTTTTTTATCTGCTCGGTTAATTAGTTCTTCTGCATCAACAGTGCTATCAAGTGGGGCTGCGATTATGCCAACACTTAAATGTAATTCCGGATACTGCTCCTCAAAAATACCTATTAGCTTTTCACAGATATGGGTTGCACTAGCAACTTCACAATCTGGCAAAATGATGCAAAATTCATCACCGCCGTAACGACATGGAACGTCTATTTCACGAATATTTTCCAACAAATATTGGCCTATGTACTTAAGAACTTCATCGCCTTTTTGATGGCCTTGCGTATCGTTGATTGATTTAAAGTCATCTAAGTCAAAATAGACAATTGTAAGCGGTGATTTATGGCGCCGAGCTCTTGCTAAGTCACGCTGTAAAAGCTCTTGCATTACGCGTCGATTATAAAGGTTCGTGAGAGGGTCTAGTTTAGCCAGCTTTTCAAGCTCTTGAGTTCGTTGTGCGACCTTTTCTTCAAGTCCTTTTGCGTAGACTTCTGTTCGACGTTTGGCGTTCTCAATCTCTCCAACTAAGCTGTCTATGTAAGTATCAAACACTAAGGTAGTATCAAAATAAATTAATCTATCAATAACCGTTAGAGTTTGTTGTAATTCAGTGTGGTCACTAATCTTATCTCTAAGCACATCAAAGATCAGTTCTTTAAGCGTACAAACTGCCGACAAATAGAGTTTAGGTTCTACCCCAATACGTTTGTGAACCATACCAATTCTTAGTCTATTGTTGACATATTCATGCTCATAGCGACCACAAAATAAATCAATAATATATTGACGCTGCGCATCTCTTAATCGGGTTAATGTATCGGCATCACCAATTAACAATGATATTTCATCGACTTCTGTTTGCTTTTTATAAAAATCACTCACCACATCTTCAATCGCTGATTCAATAATTGGTTTGTAATTAATTAGTGATGATAAACTTTTCGAAGTGAGCCCCAGTAAACTCATTCTGTGCTGAATTTCAACGTCATTAATTTTCATTTGGTCTACTAAAGTCTGTTCAGTTCTACGCATTTACCACCTCAAAATACTCCTTTTTAACTAAATATAGCCAAGGAATTAAAACCTACGAAGTTTAGTTAGAGTATTTTCTCAAAATAACTAACAATTTATATTAGACTAGTTATAAAGGCAGTGACGAATAAATATGATGATAAATACGTTTTTTATAACCGATCAAAATCCCAGCTTAATTGTTAATGGGATCTACGACCCCACATTAGTGACGCTTTCAATCGCAACAGCTATTTTTGCCGCCTATTTTTCACTTTATATTATAGATTTAGCAAACAAGACTGAGTTTATCTCGTACCAAAGGTTAGGCAGTGCAACGGGCGCATTAGTGATGTCTGGTGGGATATGGAGTATGCATTTTATCGGTATGCTCGCTTTTTCTCTGTGTACGACAGTTAATTACGACCCCACACTCACGTTTTTATCCTTCCTACCTGCATTTTTAGCTTGTTACATATGCTTTTCAATCTTCAGGCGCCATTATATGTCGGGTATCCCGCGTGCAATTAAATTAGCCTTGGGATCAGTTTTACTTGGAGCAGGTATTGGCACAATGCATTATACAGGCATGGCTGCGATGGAGATGAGCCCTCTGCTTCGCTATGATCCTAGCTGGTTTTCAGCCTCCATAATTGTTGCTGTCCTTTTATCTTTTATCGGGTTGTATTCACGTTTTCATTTGAGTGATCACTTCAAGGCACTATCAGCGCTCCAAAATCGCCTTATTTGCGCCATTATATTTGGTTTTGCAGTATCAGGAATGCATTACATGGGTATGGCTGCAACTCGGTTTGTAGCCACATCCCCTCTGCTATCTGAAAATGTCCAAACATCGCAGCTGGTTTTTATTGCAATTAGCGTCTCATTCGCCACCGTATTACTTACCACTTTAGTCGGAATATTTAACGGTATGGTGCGTTTTCGCTTGCTACTCGCTGAAAAGTCTGCAGAAGAATCTCGTCTAGAAGCCATTTTAAGCACTGCTGTTGATGGTATTGTGACTATCAACATCAAAGGAGTGATATTGAGCTTTAATAAAGCAGCAGAGAACATTTTTGGCTGGCAGCAACACGAAGTGTTAGGCAAAAATGTAAAAATACTAATGAATGATGATATTGCAGCTCAACATGATGACTACTTATCAAATAGCAGTAATCATGAAGTTAAAAAAATCATCGGGGTAAACCGAAATGTTTATGCTAAACACAAGCATGGACACTTATTTCCTATCCGGTTAGGGCTTGGCGAAGTAAAACAACCAGACAAAGAGCCACTGTTTGTCGGTTTTATTACTGACCTAACAGAACAGCGTGCTTTGCAGCAAAGTCTTGAAGAAAAAGAGAAACAATACCGCACCTTGATGGATAATATGCCGGGTGCTGTATTTCGGTGCCTATTAGACGAAAACTGGAGTATGCTGTTTATTAGCCCCAGCGTTTTAGATTTAACGGGATACAGCCCTGATGAGTTTGTTTCAGGTCGAATTAATTTTGAGCAAATCATTCATGGCGATGATAAACAATCTATTAATGAAATTATCTCAAATGCTGCAGTAAACAACACTCAATACGCCGTTGAATATCGCATTCGCCATCGCAACGGTAAGATTATCTGGCTACTAGAGCAAGGATTAGTAAACGAAACTGTCGATACTGATAAAAAGTGCATTGATGGTGTATTAATCGATATCACGGCTCGTCATGAATATGAAGAATCACTAAAGCAAGCAAAGCAAGAAGCTGAGGCTGCGGCTCATGCGAAGCAATCATTTATGGCAAATATGAGTCATGAAATTCGCACACCTATGAATGCTATTATTGGCTTTAGTGATATTTTAATGGATAGCCCATTAAGTAAAGAACAGCAAAAGCATATTATTACCGTTAATAAGTCAGCACGCTCATTACTGCACTTGCTTAATGAAGTATTAGATTCTGCTAAGTTAGAAAAGGGCAAACTCGACATACAACTTGAGCATTTTAATTTACAGACACTGCTCGATAACATCGTTTCTACTTTTTGGCTTGAAGCAAAGCGAAAAAATTTACTGCTTGATCTGAAGATCAACGACGATGTTGCACCTGTTTATATCGGTGATGAAATACGTATTCGCCAAGTTATGAATAACTTGCTAGGCAATGCTATCAAGTTTACAGAGCAAGGCTCTGTGACAGTCAGCGTCAGTAAAACGCAAAATAATCAACTCTTCTTTGAAATTAAAGACACAGGTATTGGTATTGCTAAACACCGTTTAAATGCTATTTTTCAACCATTTGAGCAAGCAGATGGCACAATGACTCGACGTTTTGGAGGCACAGGTCTTGGTACGACTATCAGCAAGCAATTAGTTGAATTAATGGGTGGGACTATCAATGTAATTAGCGATGAAGGACAAGGTAGTTGTTTTTATTTCACGCTCCCCTTACAAGAGGGAGATGCAAAACAAGTTGATACTCTTAATCACAGTAAGCTCACCTTACCACCTTTGCGAATTTTAGTTGTTGACGATATTGAGCAAAATATCGAGCTACTTAAAATCTTGTTATCGCAGGCAGGTCATACTATCACAACCGCAAGCAATGGTTTTGAGGCTATTGCAGCGTTCGAAAAGCAAACTTTCGATGTCATTTTAATGGATATTCATATGCCTGAGTGTGATGGTTTAACCGCGTGTAAGAAGATACGGGAATTAGAGCAAATACAACAAATAAAAGTTACGCCAATTATCGCCCTCACCGCAAGCGTTCTTCAACAAGATAAGTTGACCACTAAACAAGCTGGCATGAATGGCTTTGCGAATAAACCTGTGGACATTAGTCAACTAAATCATGAAATAGCCAAAGTACTTGGTTTAGACATTAGTACTACCCATGATTACTACGAAAGTAATGATAAAAAACACATAAACTACGATAAAGGGGTGTTATTGTGGGGTTCGAAAGAAAAGCTAAATACTGAAATTGGCTTATTCCTAGCTAACCACCAACATAGTATTCTACGACTTAAGGGATCCACACTCAGCGAAGCAGAGCAAAAATCAATTTTACATACCTTAAAAGGTGTTGCAGGGAATTTAGCACTTGCAAAGTTATTAGACCTACTGACTTTAGCTGAAAAAGAGCGTGAAAAGGATAGCTTTGCTGCACTGATTGACGAGTGTGAACAAGAATGGCGTATTCTTTACTCTCAGCTTGGGGACCTTAACCAGTCAAAAGTTGATCAACCACTGGAGCACGCTATTCCCATAGGCGCATTAATAGCTAAAGTTAATAAACTGCTCACGCAAGCTGAACACGCAGAAATAGACGATGAACTATTAAACCTTGTTCAAACAGAGGCCCCAGCGGAGTATAAAGACAGGGTTGTTGAAATTTGTGCGCATTTTGATAATTTTGATTTTGATGCAGCGATGCAGGCTTTAACTGAGTTAAAGCAATGCCTCTTAGCTGCTAAGGAACACAAATGACTCCCGTTTCAGAACGTGAAAGAATTCTTGTAGTCGACGACGAACCTGCAAACCTCAAAGTCCTCAGAGAAGTGCTCTCTAAAGATTACCGGCTATCATTTGCTAAGTCTGGCGAGCTTGCATTGCAGCTTGTTGAAAATGAACCACCAAAGCTAATTTTACTGGATATCATGATGCCAGATATGACTGGTTTTGAAGTCTGTAAAGTATTAAAAGCAAACCCAAAAACAGCGCATATTCCTGTCATTTTTGTCACCGCGCTCTCTCATGAGCAAGATGAATCTGAAGGCTTTGCCCTTGGTGCAGTCGATTATATTACCAAACCAATTAGCCCTGCGATCGTAAAGGCTCGTGTAAAAAACCATCTATCGTTAGTTCATGCTGAACAGTTACAACTGGCGCATATTGATTTGATCCAACGCTTAGGCCGCGCCGCAGAATACAAAGACACCGACACTGGCGAGCACATTTCTCGTATGAGCCGTTACAGTAAAATATTAGCACTTGCCTATGGTATGAGTGAGCATGAAGCAGAGCAGCTTAGGCAAGCAGCGCCTATGCATGATATCGGCAAGATAGGAATTCCTGATGCTGTTCTTTTAAAACCAGGACGTTTAAATGAGCAAGAGTATGAGCATATGAAACAACATGCTCTCATTGGCGCTAAAATTCTAGAAAACTCAAGTTCGCCATTATTACAGCTCGCTCATAAGCTTGCGCTTGAACACCATGAAAAATGGGATGGTACAGGTTACCCGTATGGCCTTAAAGGCGAAGAGATCAGTATTGAAGGACGTATTGTCACAATTGCAGATGTATTTGATGCATTGACGTCGAAGCGCCCTTACAAAAAAGCCTGGTCAGTTGAAGAAGCCATCGACTTATTGAAAGACGAAGCCGGTAAGCATTTTGACCCACAACTTATCGATTTATTTATCGGTCAAATAGACAGCATCATAGAAATCAAAAACACTTATAGCAACTAATAGTGTATTTAAGGCCTCATTTGAGGCCTTTTTTAATTGCTTCATAATCGTGAGAAGTAATTTCATGGCTGTTACCGGCACAGTCTTTAAAATACATTGAGTAAGTAACACCATGATCTGCAACAACGGTTTTAATATCAAATTGAGCTAGATGCTCAAGCCACGCTAAAAACTGTGCTGCATCTGCGCCAAAGGCAATTCCTTTACTGGTGCCTTCTGCTTCAAATAGCGCCAAACGAATCGTCTTTGCTTGATCTTCTAAAGTTAAAGGGCCTTTTCCTTCATCCCAAAAAGCGAGTTCAGGTACCACACTAAAACCAAGTACTTGTTGATACCACTTTACTGCAGCCGCTAAATCATCAACATTTAAGTGGCAGTGATCAACTCCAGATAGTGACGGAATAGCCATGTTACTCCCCTATCTCAGTTTTCAACTGTTCTAAAAATGCGAGCATGTATTCTGTACGTCGTTTAGCCTCATCCTTTGCTGATGGCGTGTTCATACTCTCGCTGATGTGTAACAACTTAATGAAAAAATGATCGAGGGTATATTTTGTATCGTCTGGTTCGCGGTTTAAACAAAATGGATCGTCTTTATGATACAGGTAGCGACCAATTGAGCCCCCTACTTTCATGCAGCGACTCACACCAATTGCACCTAATGCATCCATTCGATCCGCGTCTTGCACAATTTGCGCTTCGACACTTTGGACTTTGATATTGGCACTAAAGCTATGTGCCGCAATAGCATGATGAATAGCACTAAAATACTGCTCAGGATAATTAATTGAGGCTAAAAAACTCAACGCTTTGTCTGCGGCCATAGTCGATGCTTTTGCACGGTCTGGGTGATTTTTTGCAACCGCAACACAATCATGTAACCAAGCAGCTGGTAACACTACTGCTATTTCTGCCTGCTCGGCAATACATAACTGTTTTGCAACCCTCACAACACGCTCGATATGACTTATATCGTGTGCGACATCGGCATGGAGTAAAGACATAATAAAATCTCGACACTGAGTTTCTAAAGCTGCAAAGTCTATTTCTGGCTGCATATACAGGCTATTACCATTAACTAATTGAAATTATGTTTACTTTAGCGTGCTTGCTGGATTTGTTCAAAACATTCATTGTATGTTTGCCAGTGCTTCATTAAACTATGCCCCCTTTTGTTTGACGCGAGAATCCCTATGTCATCTGCTATTTACCTGCAAGCTGGACGTGAAAAATCATTAAAAAGAAAACACCCATGGGTGTTCTCAAAAGCCATTAAGAAAGTAAAAGGTAAGCCAGGACTAGGGGATACTGTCACTATCTATGACAATGGCGGTAAGTTTTTAGCCATTGCTGCTTACAGTCCGCAATCGCAAATTCGCGCTCGCGTATGGAGTTTTGATCAAAACGAAATCATTGACCAAGCATTCTTTGAAAAACGTTTGCGCCGTGCCTATGCAGCCCGCGAGCAGGTGATCAGCGAAGGCGGTTTAACCGGTTTTCGTTTAAGTGCTGCTGAGTCTGATTACCTTCCCGGTATTACTATCGATAAATTTGATAATGTACTTGTTTGTCAACTACTAAGTGCCGGTGCAGAACGCCATAAAGGTGAAATTGTTGCTGCACTGATGGCTATTTTCCCAGGTTGCGATATTTATGAACGATCAGATGTTGATGTTCGCACTAAAGAAGGTCTTGAGCCAATCAAGGGCCTACTTTGGGGTAAGGAACCAACAGAACCTGTCATCATCGAAGAAAATGGCCTTAAACTCGAAGTAGACATTCTTGAAGGCCACAAAACAGGCTTTTATTTAGACCAACGTGATAGTCGTGCTGCTCTTGAGCGCTTTGTTAAAGACAAAACAGTATTAAACTGCTTTAGCTACACAGGTACTTTCTCGCTTTATGCGTTACGTGGTGGCTGTAAGCACGTTACTAACGTGGATGTGTCACAGCCAGCGCTTGATACTGCTAAGCGTAACGTTGAGCACAACAACCTCGATTTATCTAAAGTTGATTTTGTGAAGCAAGATGTCTTTAAGTTATTACGCCAATACCGTGATGAAGGTGTGCAATTTGATACTATCGTTATGGATCCACCAAAATTTGCTGACAACAAAGCGCAATTAACGGGTGCGTGTCGTGGTTATAAAGATATCAATATGATTGCGATGCAAATCTTAAAACCAGGTGGAACCTTACTCACCTTCTCGTGCTCTGGATTAATGGAACAAAACTTATTTCAAAAAGTGGTTGCGGATGCTGCCCTTGATGCAGGTAAAGACTTATTGATCATGGAGCGACTAAACCAAGCTGCCGACCACCCAATTGCTGGCAGCTACCCAGAAGGCTTTTATCTGAAAGGCCTGATCTGTAAGGTTTACTAGTTAAAATTTACAATTTCTAAACCGGCACTCAAGGAGCCATCTTGCTCCTTGGTTGCTCGCACAACTTTAGCTGTGGCATCAAACGAAGTAATTGCTGTACTTGTAGAAGCAATTAACACTCGATATAAGCTACCTATTTCTAATACATCATCAAGCTGCACAGCTAACCCTGTGGCACTTAAATCTGTACAAATTGCAGCAACTTCTTTGCCCTCTCCGCCTTCTAGCGGAATTAACTTTGCAGGGGTGTGAATTTGCATACGGCGAAAGTCACGTTTCTCCTCATGAAACATATGGCCTCCTATACCAGTGTTTTTATTTTCTCAATAAGTGTTTTAACAGAAAATGGCTTCACTACATAGGCGTCACATCCGGCATCAAAACCCGCTTTTTTCTCAAGCTCTGTCTCAAGTCCAGACACCATAACCACAGGAATTTTTGCTGTTTCAGGTGTATTTTTTAATAATCGACACGTGTCATAACCATCAAGGCCAGGCATACATACATCTAAAAGGATTGCATCAGGGGGCTCAGCAATAGCCGATGTTAAACAAGAGGCCCCTGAATTCGCGTAACTTAGCGAAAACTCATTTCCTAAACTTGCTTTGAGCATCTCATAATTAAAATATTCATCATCAACAATTAAGATAGTTTGTTGAGGCCGATTTATGCTGCGCTCAGGAATAGAAATCGGTCTTTCCTTTTCAATGCCCACACTCTCTCCTTTTAGTAGTCACGTATTTGACTCAATTTGATGAGGATTCACCCTCACCATAATACCTTTACATTAATTATAACTCACTTTCTTTAATTGCGTTTAGTACACGCTTTGCAGATACAGGATAGGGTGTCCCCAGTGTTTGTGCAAATAAAGAAACGCGTAACTCCTGTTGCATCCAAAAGATATTTGAAATCTCTTCTGGTACAGGCATCCCCTTTGGAATTTTGTTAGTAAGTTTTTGATATTGCTCGGCCACTTTTTCAAGCTCTAATACACATAAACGATCGCGATTAGGATCAACCGGTAACTTTTCTAAGCGGCGTTCAATAGCTTTTAAGTAACGAATTAAATCTGTCATTTTTGCTGCGCCGTGCTGGCTTACAAAGCCTTTGAACACTAAGCTTTGTAACTGTGATTTAATATCACCGTGCGCCGTAATCATGGTTAAATCAACGCGTCCTTTCATACGTTTATTTAAGCCATGAGCTATACTCAGCACTTGCTCTACTTGGGTGGCAATCTCAACAACTGTGTCACCAAGCTCGCCGCGAATTTGCTCTTTGGCCTTTTCAAATGACTCTGCAGTGCGGATGTTGCCATATTTAGTTAATAGGCTATCGACGGCTGCTGCGATACAGTCATCAATTAAGTCATTCACCTTACCAAACGGATTAAAGTACAAACCTAATTTAGATTTGTTCGGTAAGTTTTGCTGTAAATATTTAATCGGTGATGGCACGTTTAATAATACCAAGCGGCGTAAACCTTGTTGGTGCGCCTGCTGTGCTTTGTGTTCATTATCAAATAGCTCAACTGCTGCTGAATCTTTTTTATCCACCAGCGCCGGAAATGCTTTAATTTCGTATTGACCTTGCTTTTTCACGTAAGAGCTTGGTAACTCTCCAAAACTCCACTCGGTCAAATCAGCTTTCTCTATACCCTTGTCAGCTACTTTAGATAAAGTATCCGTCACTTTACCTTGCAACTGAGCTTTAAGCTTAGTCAGATTTAAACCGCGAGCAAGTAACTTATCGTTTTCATCGCGCACTTCAAACTGCAGCCGTAAATGCGGAGCAAGGGTTGATAAATCCCATGCATCAGGCTCAACACGCACCCCAGTCATACGCAATAAACGCGTGCTAATTGCATCAATTAAGTTACCTTGCATTGGCTCGATTGCAGCGAGTACCGCATCGGCATAGTTTGGTGCAGGCACGAAATTACGACGAATTGTTTTTGGTAGTGATTTGATCAGCGCACAAATTAACTCATGTCGAAATGCTGGAATATGCCAATCAAAGCCAGTTTCTTGTACTTGGTTTAACAGTGCCACCGGAATTTGTACCGCCACACCATCAACGGCTTGGCCCGGGTCAAAATGATAAGCCAGTGGTAATAATAAGTTTTCTTGCTGCCAAGTATCAGGGTAATCAAACTCGGTGACATGATCGGCACCATGCTGCATTAACTCTTCTCGAGACATATGCAAAAAGCGCTTATCTTTTTGCTTTTGCCCTTTCCACCACTTATTAAACGCGGCACGATTATTTACATCTTGCGGAATTTTCTTGTCGTAAAATTCAAATAAGGTTTGTTCATCAACCAAGATATCACGGCGACGTGATTTATTTTCAAGAACTTGAATATCTTCAATTAATTCTTGGTTATATTGTAAAAAACCTTCATTTTGACCCAGTTCTTGCTCTACCAAGGCGGTGCGAATAAATAACTCGCGACTTACTTTCGGATCAATATTGCTATACACACAGCGGCGCTTATTAACGATTAATAGGCCATACAAGGTTTGCTGTTCAAACGCGATAACTGCACCCGGCTTTTTCTCCCAGTGCGGTTCACTGTAGCTGCGTTTCACTAAATGCTGTGCAAAGCCTTCCACCCATTTCAAGTCTATACGCGCGTTGATGCGAGCATAAAGCTTACTGGTTTCGACAAGCTCCGCCGCCATAATCCATTTTGGGCTCTTTTTAAATAATCCAGAACCTGGGAAAATATGAAACTGGCTATTACGGGCGCCTTTATAGATTTGTTTTTCATCTTTAAAACCAATATGGCTTAACATACCGCTTAATAAAGATTGATGGATTCGGTCACTATCAGCAACATTGGTGGTGGCCTTCATGCCCATTTCATTGCACACCGTTGATAGCTGATAAACAATATCTTGCCATTCACGGATACGCATATAGGCTAAAAAGTCCTTTTGGCATAACTTTCTAAACTGGCTATTGCTCAATTCAGATTGCTGCTCTTCAAGGTAATTCCAGAGATTTAAAAAGGCGATAAAATCTGAATCAGGGTCGTCAAAGCGGCCATGCTTTTCATCCGCTGCGCCGCGTTTTTCTTGTGGTCGCTCTCTTGGATCTTGAATCGACAATGCTGCAACAATAATAATCACTTCACGCAGTGCGCCTAAGCCATCAG
Source organism: Pseudoalteromonas sp. OFAV1 (assembly GCF_021532595.1). Classification (NCBI taxonomy): domain Bacteria; kingdom Pseudomonadati; phylum Pseudomonadota; class Gammaproteobacteria; order Alteromonadales; family Pseudoalteromonadaceae; genus Pseudoalteromonas; species Pseudoalteromonas sp. OFAV1. The sequence goes on along the minus strand of NZ_JAKGBG010000038.1, from coordinate 21,567 downwards.
CCGTGAGCACCATTTTTGCTAGGCGCGGGTCAACAGGTAAGCGACTTAAACTTCTGCCTGATTTAGTGAGTTCCGTCTTTTTATGACGTTTAGCAGGCTTAATTGCTTCGAGTTCTTCAAGTAGCGTTAAACCATCGTTGATATTGCGACTATCTGGCGCTTGCACAAACGGGAACTGCTGCATATCGCCAAGTCCCAAGCCGAGCATTTGCAAAATAACAGAAGCTAAGTTGGTGCGTAAAATTTCAGGATCGGTAAACTCTGGTCGCGAATTAAAGTCTTCTTCACTGTATAAACGAATACAGATACCCGCTTCAATACGACCACAGCGACCTTTACGCTGATTGGCACTGGCTTGTGAAATTGGCTCAATCGGTAATCGTTGAACCTTTGTTCGATAGCTGTAGCGGCTAATACGCGCGGTACCTGGGTCGATAACATAGCGAATACCCGGCACCGTTAATGACGTTTCAGCAACGTTGGTGGCTAAAATAATATGACGGCGACTGTGCGGCGCAAAAATTCGGTTTTGTTCAGCGTTTGATAAACGCGAATATAGCGGTAAAACATCCGTGCCTTTTAGGTTTCGCTTCGATAACGCATCGGCGGTATCACGGATTTCTCGTTCACCATTCATGAAAATCAGAATATCGCCGGGGCCTTCATCGCAAAGCTCATCGACTGCATCAAAAATTCCCTGTAGTTGGTCACCATCTGCTTCCATGTCGTCTTTATTGATTTCAGTGGTTGGTCTGTACCGAACCTCTACGGGGAATGTACGACCAGATACTTCAATGATTGGCGCATTATCAAAATGTTTAGAAAAACGCTCAGGGTCAATTGTTGCTGAGGTGATAATAACTTTTAAGTCAGGGCGTTTTGGCAGTAAATTTTTTAAATAGCCTAAGATGAAATCGATATTTAGGCTGCGTTCGTGGGCCTCATCGATGATGATGGTATCGTACTGATTTAGGTACCTATCTTGTTGAATTTCAGCCAGCAGGATACCGTCTGTCATCAATTTAATGTAGCTATTGTCGGAGACTTGGTCACTAAAACGAATTTTAAAACCCACTTGTTGACCTAGCTCGCATTGCATTTCTTCTGCAATACGATTTGCGACACTTCTAGCCGCGAGTCGACGAGGCTGAGTGTGGCCAATGTATCCATCAACACCGCGGCCAAGCTCTAAACACATTTTTGGGATCTGCGTCGTTTTACCTGAGCCTGTTTCACCGGCGATGATCACCACTTGGTTATTGGCGATCGCCTGTTTAATGTCATCTTTCTTTTGACTAACAGGAAGTTGCTCTGGGTAGGTCACTTTAGGCAAGGCAGCCAAACGATGCTCGCGTAATTGCTGCGAACGGCTAATATCTTCTGCTATTTTTTGCGCTATGCTCGCTTGCTTAGTTTCATCGTTGATTTTTTTGATGCCATGTAGGCGTTTTTTGAAGATGAATTGATCTTTGCGTAAACACGTTTTTAATTCGCCGAACAGCGGACCTAGGTTAACCACCCGATACCCTTATATTTCTTAACCAATAGACTGATATTGTATCAAATAATCTATCAGGTGGTCATGGCTTTATTTAATCCGTTCGGTTGGAATTGGCATGGCACAAACGTCGATGTAATCAGGGCTTTCAACAAACCATGCTTCTACGCGATTTTTACGCGCTTCAATAAGGGCTTTAAACGCATTTGAGTCTGTTTTCATCACCCGAAACTCACTTTTATCTGTGTCTTTAATATCTGCTAATACTTGCATATCTGTAATGGGATTAAATGCCTGACCTTCAGTGGCTTTACGCTGCAATAGATTAAAGTGCTCCATGCCTTCTAAAACACGACCAAACACGGTGATATTACGGTCTAAATAGCGCTGGCTATTACCGATGGTGACATAAAATTCGGTACCACCGGAATTAATATCATTACCGCGGGCCATAGCAAAAATTCCTGGGCAATGTACTTGCCATGTTTCGGTTTGGCTTTGGTTTTGTGCCACAGCAAAGCCATTTAAAAAGCCCGTTTTAGCGGCATAGCCATCAGGCCCTTTAAGCTCTGTAATCGCTAAAGGAGCCTCGGTGCGTAGATAAAACTCAGCAGGTAACCCTTTTTTTGCATTTTTAACAGGTTTACTTTCGCTGGCATCTCCGCCCTGCGCAACAAATCCTTCAACAAAGCGATACATACTCAGGCCTTGATAAAACCCTTCTTTGGCAAGCTGTCGCATGTTATTTGCGTGAATAGGCGCTAGTTTATCGTTTAGTTCGATATAAGCAGCGCCTGTAGGTAAGGTTAATTTAATAACGTTTTCGGCACTGACTTTTCGCCACTCACTGCTACTTGCGGTTTTAATGATTTCGCCAGCAGAACGTTTTTGGCTTGTTTCTTTTGCAGCAATTGGTGCAGCTAATACTACGCCAAGGCACAGAGTTAATAGACTTAATTTCATTGTTATTATCTTTTAAGTAATTGACAACTCAGCCTATTAACTTATGCCTTAATAAGCAAATAAAAGCGATTTATGGTGCCAAGTAGATGTATTAGTCCCAATCAAATTTATAAAGAATATCAACATTTTGATAAAGGCCGCTGGTGACCTCGATATACAATTGCGACAACAATTGATAACGAACTGCCACTTCACTTAATGAATCAAAAATGCCGACACTGTATTTCACTTGAATACCTGGTGTAACATAGCCAGATATTTCAACTTTGGTGTCATCCCCGCTACCGCTTGAACTTAAGCTTACATCAGACAAACCAAAGCTTTCACCAATTTTAGATACCACACCTTCACTACGGTTTACACCTTGGGCAAGCAGTAATTGGGTGAGCATCGCATCGGTTGAACTGTCTCCTTCATCAAGAGGTTGACCATTTAATAAATAAGCCAATGCTTGGGCTTGGTCCATCGCAGGCTCTGAGAATACTTTTAATGAAGGCTGTTCAACATTACCAGTTAAGGTAATACCCGCAATCACGCCATTCGAGGTGTTGTCTGGATTACGAATTGCCTTAATGTTCAAGTACGGTTTATCAATTGAGCCACTAAAGCCCACCTGACCGGTGCGAATTTGCAAGTCTTGACCAAAAGCACGATAGGTACCTTGAACTAGGTTCAACTCACCCGTTGCTATCATCGGCGTAACTTGGTCCATGCTGATGTTTATGTCACCTTCAACTTTCGACTGTAAGCCAAACGAGTCAACGCGCACATCATTTTCAACCAACACCTTTAAGTTAATAGCATAATCAAAGGGCACTTTTTCTGACTGTTGCTGCTCAATATCAACAATGACTTCATCATCGCTGACTTGTACAGCGCCTTCTGGTAGCTCTTCAATGGCAATACGACCCCATGGCACCACAACTTGGCCATCAAGATTAAACGCATTATTCTTCAACGACATTGTTAAATCTGGCGATACTTTAAAGGTGACATCTTGCTGGGCACGCACAAAAAACTCTTTACCGTTTAATTTCACGTCAACGTCAGGTAAATCTTGCTGCCAATCAACACCACCAGATAAATTAAGCGCGCCCCCTTCAGTATCTTTAAGCTCACCCGTGAGCTTCGCACTTTGGTTATTAAAGGCAATGTTCACATAAGAGTTTTGCAGCGATACAGGCAGGGTTGCCCCTTCAAGGTTGATTTTTTCGACATCAAAATCACCATTGAGTAATGGTTCTTTTAAAGTACCTGCGATTGCTAATCGTCCTTTGATGTCGCCTGTTAATTGCTCAAGTGAAGCAATAAAGGGTCGTAAGTTTGTTAACTCAATTTTCTCAATAACCAAGTCGCCCGCTAAGGTCTGTTGATTTTGAATATCATCAATGTTGAGCTCTGACGTTACTTTACCTAATACGGATGAATCAATAGTGGCATTAAGTTTACCAACTTGTGCGTCGCTCATTGCCGAAATATCTAAAACCTCAACCGGTAATTTATATACACTTGCACCATCGATTAAGGATGCTTCAAGCTGCTGAGTTTTGATATTGGCACGAATAGTTTTTAGTGCGCCATTATTCCAGTTGGCAACAAACTCCCCGCTTGCATCCCCTGTTACTTTCAAGTTATCTGGTAAGAAGTGTTTAAATTCAGCAATCGATAACGCTGCAAGCTGTGCATTTAACTGGCCTAACTGCTTAGTTTGCTGCAAAGTCTCAAAGCATAATTTTGAGTTATCACTTTGCCAGCAATGTGCAGCGACATTAAAGTCAAATGTCTTGGTATTAACTTGAATATTAATTGGTTTATTAGTGCCAAAGCGCACCTGATTATCGGTAACAAGAATTTGGCTCAGCGCACCTTGCCAGGTTTCTTTATTAAATTTACCGTCAATATCAAACGACGCCTTGCCTTGGTCTGCATCGAGTAAAAAAGTTAAATGGTGATCTGTTTTATCGCCGCTAGCGTCTAACTCAATTTGATTAATTTTGTGTTCGCTAATCGATGCAGAATCAAGCACCAATGACACATCCGTTTGCCAGTCTGCAGCGTAATCAAATTGCCCTTTTAATGTTAAACCATCAACCTGAATATCTTGATAGCTCAATGTATTAAGAACTAAATTTAAATCAACCGTTGGCGCAAGACGCTCACCACGCAAACTCAAATCAGCAAAGCCCTTGCCTTGCATAGGCAAGATATCTTGACCACTTGCATCTAAACGCAATTTGCCGTCAACTTGCCATACATCATCTACCTGACCCGATAAAGCAATTTCATTTTTACCGCTTTTCACTTCTAGTTTATTGAAACTCGCATGCAAGCTGCTATCAAGTTCAAAGTCCGACAGCAAGGTCACAGGTACTTCATTCACAGAGCCATTTAATTGTGTGTTATCCAGCGCAAGCTGCCACTCACTTGCTTGTAAGTTAAATGAACCATTAAATTCACCAGATAAATCACTACTTAGTGCATCCGTTAAATATTGGGCTTTTAAGTGGCTTAAACCCCCTTTAAATTGGCTTTTTACGCCATTTGACCAATCAACTGATGCGGTAATTTCTGCTTTACTGTCGTTAGTATTAAGGCTTAACTGCTCAAGTTTTGCGTTTGTTAAACTACCTTGTAATTGCGATTTCACAGTCATTGCCGGTAATGCATCTAACTGCGTTACTAGGCTCAAATCAACAGAATAAGCATCGGCATGGCCTTTCGCTTTTAAATCAAAGTCCGATAATTGCAGCTGTTGTGTATCTGTTGCTATTTGCCACTTTGCTATTTGACCAGTAAAATCAAATGGGTAATTTGTTTGTTTTAGGTTCACAGCCCCTTTTAACTCTGCTGGGTATGCTCCCTGTGTAACTAGGTCTAACTTTAAATCCTCAAGCGGCCCTGAAACTAATAACTTAGCTTGATGCTCATTGCTATTTACAGACACAGCCCCCTCAATTGAATTTTCACCCGAAAGCTCTGCCACTAAGTTAGAGTGCAATTGCCATTGCTGATAACCTGCAGCAAGCTTTTCAAGATTAATATCGCTTCCTTTGGCTGACGCAATCAACTCGATATTTTCAATAAGCTGAGCCTCTTCTGCGCCATAAGGGGTAACAGCAACTTTACTGATTTGAAATTGCTTTAACTCAATATTAATCGGTAGCGTAATATCGAGGGATGGTAATGCTGGCAGCTCTGTTAATGGCGTTGATTTAGGCTGCTTTTTTGCTTCGTGTAGCATCATAGCAACATCAGCAATGGTCAGTGTATCCACTGTAATATCCGATGCTTCACCGCGACCACTTAAGTTTAATTTGTTGACTGTTACATCGGCACTCGGATGCGCAAGATTAAAGCGATTAATTGCAACTCGCTTAACAGCAACTTTCATTGGTAAGCTAATTTGTGCGGCTTGTGCAACTTCAGGCTCTGTTTCAGAGCCCTGCTCAGTTGATGCAGCTTGGCTTTTAATATTTAAATCTATCGACTGGGCGCTTAAATTATCAAGACAAATGCCATCACAACGCCACCAGAACAAATCAATTTTTAGCTGCTTTGCATCAAGCTTGATGCCTTGATTTTCAAAATGAACATCAAACGCATCGTTATATAAAAAACGCCCAGATGGCAGCTTTATTGTTAAGCCATCAACTAACTTATTAGCTGTGTATGCAATAAAGTGATTACCGGGCGCGGTGAATAGCAAACAAAACACAATAACTAGCAGACTTGCCAACGTGATTGATAGAACCTTGGTTATCTTTTTTAACATCTTCATTAGATTTCAGGCCCTATGGTAATACTTAATCGGGTACTTTTGCTTTCTTTTGTCAGACCCCAAGCATGGTCGATACGCACCGGGCCAACAGGGGTTAAATACCGAAAACCAAAACCGGCACCGACTTCGACGCGGTCACTAAAATCATTAGTCGCAGTACCACTATCGACAAATAAGGCTGCGCGCCAATGCTCAGCAAATTGATAGTTATATTCAACAGTGCCACTCATCAAATATTTACCACCAATTAAGCGCCCTTCCTCATCTTCTGGGGAAATAGATTCATAAGCAAAACCACGTACACTCTGATCACCACCGGCATAGAAACGCAGTGATAACGGCACATCATTTATATTATCGACCAGCATGGCACCTAGGTTGGCTCTTAAAAACAACATATGGCGATCTGCAAAAGTAGTTAGCCAGGCATTTTGCAGTTGTAAGCGCAAAATGTTGGTTGAAGACATCATATCTTTTAAACCAAATTCGGCCGAAACCATCCATTGGTAACCTTCATAAGGTGTTGTACCCCCTTCAGTATCTTTTTTCGCATAACTGATGCCGGGCATCAGCATTTTTGCACTTTGCTCCTCATCGCCAATACGATAAGTTTCATAATCACGTCTTAAAAAGGCCGTACGCACCCAGTCGTCTTCGGTTAGCCATTGCCTTTGCAACTGTCCGGTTAATATTTTGCTGTACAGATCATTAGTTAATTCGTCTTCGAGCTTGTAACCCACAGAGAAGCGCCAAAGGTCATCATTAGGATCGTCGACCGGTACCGTATAGCCCAATGATATATCTTGCTGGCGCTCAGATACATTTAGGTTACTTTCTAAGTAGTGGCCATCTTCGGTGATCCAAGGTTTGGTCCACTTAAAACGAACTTTCGGACCAAGATCTGTGCTATAACCGCCACCCACTTCATAGCTATTGGCTGGCTTATGTAATACATCAACATTAACAGGCACTTGATTATCTTTACGTTTTGCAATATCTGCATACACACGGACACTCGCAAAATAAGGGGTACTCGATAGCGCTAAGTTGTAATCAGAAACCTCGGTCGCTTTATATGGCTGACCTTGTTTAAACTCCGCCAGCGAACGAATGTATTTTTCAGCGGGAGTCTCACTCCCAATGGTGATATCACCAAACTGATAGCGAGGACCGGTATCGACATTAAAAATGACTTTTGCGCTATTATTTTTTAGCGATACGGCCAATTTATGCTCGTGCCACTTCGCATCAAAATAGCCTAACTCTAATAGCTGGCTTTCAAGACCTTTTCTAGCAGCCTCATATTTACCGTGATTTAAAAAGTCACCCTGCTTGATTTTGATACTATTGACAGCAGACATAAATTCAGCGTCATCTTTCCCGGCACCAGTGATAGTTACGTTGATATCTGCAATTCGGGTAACAGGGCCTCGTTCAACATCGACAATTAATAGCTGCTGCGCGTTATCGAAACTAATTTTGATGGTCGGTTTGTAATAGCCAAGGGCTTTTAAACTCATTTCTACTTGGCTTTTAGCATGACGCTTTAATGCCTTGGAAGTTTTTTCATCGATAAGTTGTTTTATGTAAAGCTCAACGTTCTTTTCGAGCTCATCACTGATCCCCTGAATTTTATAATCTTTAATAACCGTAGCCGCACTCGATGCATGCTGGCTGTATGAAAAGCAGATAAACAAAAAGACAAAAAAGAAATGCCGAGTATACAAAAAATATCCTTACTTTTTTGGAGGAGTCATAATCTAAAATGAGTACAAAAAGATACTAGCACAGTGCAATAGCCACCGACATAATTGAAATGCTAAAATTAGTACGCGTTAAACAATTATTTTCGCTACAATAGCGGATAATACCTAGATTTATAATGAATGAGCGACTAAATGCACTTCCCTGATGACGAAAACGGTCAATTATTAGCTGAAATAGCTGAAGCTGGTGTCGATTTAACCAGTATGCAAACCATCGATTTCTATATTCTTTTTGAACAAAAACCTGAAGCAGAAAAATTTGCTGAAGCGATTACAAGTGATGAGCTTGCTCCTTCAACAGAGTTAACCAAATGCCCAGATACAGGGGTGTGGGAAGTAATTACCCGCGTGAAGATGGTGCCAGATCACACTTTACTTAGCCAAACTGAGCAATACTTAGAAAGCATCGCTAATGGCCATAATGGTTATGGTGATGGCTGGGGTTTAATGGCTGAAGAACAATAAGCCTGCCAGCCAATTTTGTAAGCGAATCAATTTAGTTGATTCGCTTTACGAAAATTCCCCTGATAATCAAATAGCTTTTCTGCCACTTTCCAACCATATTTTTTATTTTTACGCGCAATCACAAAATCGGGGGCCAGTAGTTGCTGCTGTAAATCGACAACCTGCTCAGCGCTTTGCCATTCAATTGGGGTAAAACCTGGTGCTGCTCTCTTACCAAACTGCTTATTAAAAATAAATCGTCCGGTGTCATTTGCTAAGTTAAATACCTCATCACAACTTGCACCGTCTTCATCATAATAACTAATTTTAAGTAAACCTTTTGCGATCACCTGAGCTGACAAACCACTACACCTTAATACCAAGGCATCTTTTAAATTTAGTGCTTCTCGTAGTTTATCATCAGGGTCTGCCATCATAGCACCACAAGAATGGCACTGCCTTGCAGCAATGTCATTTTGTTCACCACACTGCTCACATTCTTTAAACCGAAAACGATAATCGCACTGAACTTGTTCTTCACCATCGTCCAGCAAGCCTTGGCAACGTCTGCCAAAATGCTCAATCACTTTGCCCTCGCTGTCTGTTTTACCCCAAAAAATATTCGCAAATCCACAACCCGGACACAGTACTTGAACAGGCTCATTATCACTTTGCGCTTTTTTACTGCCCACTTCAGGATAAAACAAATCAAAACCATTACCTGCATAATCAATCACTAAGCAGTCTTTTTTTCCTTCACTTAAGCGCAGGCCCCGACCTACAATCTGCTGGTATAAACTGACCGATTCGGTTGGCCGTAAAATTGCGATGAAATCAACATGAGGAGCATCAAAGCCTGTCGTGAGCACAGATACATTAACCAAATACTTTATTTGTTTTGCTTTAAATTGATTAATAATTCGGTCACGTTCGTTATTATCGGTATCGCCGGTTATAAGTGCAGTATTTTGCTCTGGTAAGTAACCGGTAATTTCTTTGGCATGCATCACGGTTGCGGCAAAGATCATCACGCCATGACGCTGTTCACTGTATTCTATAACTTGCTTGATAATAGCTTTTGTTGCCCGTGTGTTATCTTTCAATAATGCATTCATATTTTCGATACTGTATCGACCAGATGAATCACTCGGTAGTGATGAAAAGTCATAATGACTAATAGCAGCATCGACTTCATGCGGCGGCGTTAAATAGCCGTTCTTAATCATATAGCGCAGTGGTAACTCAAAAATACACTTTTTAAATGGCGCATCTTTATCACCTCTAACAAAACCGTGATAATGATGATGATAAACCCAGCCCATCCCCATACGAAAAGGTGTCGCAGTTAAGCCTAGCACTTTAAGATTTGGGTTTTGCTTTTTTAGACTCGCTATCACCTGCCCGTATTGGCTTTGTTCATCACCGCTGACACGGTGACACTCATCAATGATCAACAAAGAGTAGGCATCACTCAGCTTATCGGTATTGCGCGCCAGGGACTGCACACTTGCAAAGGTGACTTGCTCTGTTAAAGACTTTTGCTTTAAACCTGCTGAAAAAATACTCGCCTTAAAACCAAAGCTCATATATTTCTCTGCGTTTTGCTCCACCAATTCTTTGACATGTGCAAGCACCATAATTTTTTGTTTGGCAATGCGCGCAAGCTCTGCAATAACAAGGCTTTTTCCTGCCCCTGTTGGTAATACGATCAGTGCAGCATCATCTGTTTGTCGAAAGTGAGCAACCGTGCGTTCTACGGCCTCTTGTTGGTAGGGTCTGAGTACGTACTTCATTTTATCGGAATATTCGACATAAAAAAGGGAAGCATACGCTTCCCTTCATATTCTTTAAAGCAAAAAATTAAGCCAAGTGCTTAGTTAGATCGACACCTTGGAACGCTTTAGGACGTTTACCACGACCCGTCCATTCAACGATTTCACCATTATACTCGATGCGATATTTTGGTTTAACTTTAGTACGCTTATCTGTACTTGCTACATCTTGTAAATCTTCTAATGTAAGTCCTTTTTCTTTTAACAAATCGAGTACTTCTTTTTTAGCTTCTTGCTGTTGAGTATATTTCTCGATTGCTGTGTCAATTAGCTGCTTGGCTTTTTCAAGCTCAGTTAACGACGCAGATTTAACAAAAGATCGGATTTCTTTCATTTAGAGCTCTCTTGGATATAAAATTTAAGTTAGATGTTAAACGTTCATGAGTATATAATTAAATCATAAATTAATCTATGGCATGCTTATTTTTTATAGCACTTTTCATTATATTAAAGCCATAACTTAACTTTATCTATTACGTCAAGTAGCTCTGAAATCAACCCTTCGACAACCAAAGTGTCATGTTGTTGATTAAATCTATTTTCTGTCTGCACGATAAGTTCTGACAACGGTGGGTATTGAAGCATAACAATCCCACCTTTAAGCTTATGGATTGAACGAGAAATCTTTTCAATATCATGATTTTTTAAGTGCGTAGATAAATTATCCACATCTTCTTGTAAGCTGTTTATAAACACCTCAGCTAACATTTTTGCATCATTTTCATTTCCAAAAACAGTTAACCAATGCTGCTTATCTTTAACACCTTGTATATTTATAAATGTATTATCAATGGTTTCAACATCACTCGTGTTGAGGTCAATAAACTCAGCCAATCTATTATATAATTCATTTAGTTTGTACGGCTTAAAAAGAACGCTATTCATACCTGAATCTAAAGCTTTTTTTAGACATTCTTTCGATGAGTCAGCAGTAAAACCGATAATAGGTAAATGCTTAAATTGCTCTTTTTCTCGTATACTTTTCGCTAAGCCAAAACCATCTAAATCCGGCATGTGGCAGTCTGTTAATAATAAGTCAAAATGATTATTCTCAAGCGCTTTTAACCCTGCGAAACCATCCTCGACTATTACAGCCTTAATACCAAGCTTTTGACATTGCTTTTCAAGTAATAGTTGATTGGTTTTATTATCCTCAGCTATCAGTATTTGACCATAAACAGGAGTATTTTCTAGTCGGGTTGGCTCACTACTTTTAGTGTGAATATTATCAATTAACTCTCTTAGTATATCTGGATAAAGTGGGTCTACAGCTAAAACGTGACAGCTACATTTTGCCGGGGCTTGAGTGCCATTCGGACTTAACACAATAATGTATTTGTTGCTTGCTTGGTTTATCTCTGTTCGCCAGTCGTTACCGCAAAGTTCCACCATATAGCACTCATCAATAAATATACTTTTTGCCTGCTCAAAAGCATGTTTATCTAATGGCCAATCTAGCTGCTTATATTGAACACCAATGCTGTCTAAACAATTTAACAGAGGCTGATTTTGACTACAGACATACCAAGTAACAGAAGATAGACTTAGCTTAGATTTGCTAACTTGGGTTAATGGCACAGTGATATAAACATTGGTGCCTTTCCCATAAGTACTAGAAATATTAATCTCACCTTCCATTGCATCTAGTAATTGCTTGGCAAGACTTAAACCCAGACCAGCACCACCAAAGCGACGTTGAATAGAATTATCTGCTTGCTCAAAAGGGGTAAATGTTTGCTTTAGTTGCTGAGCAGTCATACCTTTGCCGGTATCTGATACTTCAAGTTTAAGGGTGTTTTTTTCAAACAAAACATCACAACTAATCGTGCCTTGTTCGGTAAACTTAACTGCATTATTTAGCACGTTAGAAACAACTTGCATCACGTGGTTTATATCGACAGAAGCTAAATTATAGGCCGCTGTACGCCACGATAAAATAAACTCTATGCCTTTTTGCTTAGCAAGATATTCATGAGCGCGTATAACTCGGCATAAATGCGACTCTAAATCTACATTTCGTATTTCAACATCGATATTACCCGCATTAGTATTTGCAAAATAAAGAATATCATCAACTAAAGTGCGTAACTTTAATAAAGAGCCATCAATGTGCTCTACCAATTGGTATTGCTCATCAGTCATCGTTGAAGCTTTTAGTAATTCAATAAAGCCACTAACGCCTGAAATAGGCGTTCGCAGTTCATGACTCATGGTTGCAATAAAACGACTTTTCGCTAAATCAGCTTGCTGTGCTAATTGATTTGCCTTTGTAAGGTCTGCTTGCTGGCGTTTTAGCAAATTAATGTCAAATAAAATACCATTCCAACGAACTCCCTCTTGCGAAGACTGCTTTTTGGGCTCAGCATTTGCTATATATCGACACCAAATCTGCTGACCTAAATGGTTCACTCTAAACTCAATATCGATCATGCTATTAAGTTTGTTAGCAAGCTTAAAACTTTTAGCAATTTTAACCCTGTCTTCATCAACAATATGAGGCGAAATGCAACCTGTCATACCCCGACGATTAACGGTTGTATTTGAAATACCTAATAACTCTTGTGCGCCTCGGCTAATATAAGTGTAGCTACCCTCACCATTATCATAATACTCGTACTGAAAAACGCCGCCTGGGATAGTATCGGTAATTGTTTGTAGTAGTTTTTGTACTGATTTATTCTCACGCTGTAATTGGTGATGCTCAGTAACATCCGTAATTACTGTCATAATGCCTGCAAGTAAACCATCAACACCATAATAAGGTTTTTTTGTATAAAGAAGTTCAAGGTTTTGTCCTTCATTATTGGTGTAGTTTATTTGCTGATTTATCACTTTTCCTGACTTTAAACTTTGTCTGTTTTGCGAAAGCAGTTTCTTAACCACATCAAGATCAGTACGTAGGTATTGATTATCTTTATCCCATAAATGAGCAAAATTATCTTTATAAGCCTTATTCCACATTATGCGACGTTGATCTTTATCCTGTATCACCACCATAGTAGGAAGGTCATCTATCAGCTTTTGAGTGAAGTTAAGTTTACTAAGTGTAACCTGTTCAGCGTGTTCGCGTTTTGCTATTTCTCTATTAATTGTTATTCGCCAGCTAATAAAGTAAATAACAGATACTGCCAACAGAATTAAAACAAGAATTGCTGTCGTGTTTACCGTTTTTTTATCGTAGCCTTGCTCAATATTAAAAATACCATGGCGATTGACTACATGAGTAAAATCATTACTTGTTAATGTTTTAAATAAACTATCGAGTAAAGTGGCAAATTCAGAAAAGTGTTTATTTACTAAAAAGTAAATAGGCTGCGAATAACGATATTTTGGATTGATGTAAAATTCACCAATATAAAACTGATTTAATTGATAAGCGGCAATGCTTTGAGGCAAGATTACGCCGTCGATGTTATCATTTCTTAACGCATAAAAAAGAGTTTGAATTGAATCGAATGAGACGGTATCAAGCTGTTCACTAACCACAAGCCTCTCTAATGGATTTGCAAACGTTTCAAAATACCCTATCCGTTTAATTTCTCTTGAACGCTTAGAAATTAACACCATTTCTAAACTATAGTGAGCAGGTAAAGCAATTAGTACACCTTCATCTATTTTAGATGGTGTAAGTGTAGGAATAATATCAACTTTATTAGCTAAAAATAATTTTTCTAACTCGCTAGAGTTAGCGGCTGGTATGTACTTAAATTGAAAGTCACTTCGCTGTGAAAGAAGTTGCAGTGTATCGTTTAAATACCCTCTGGCCTCACCATTCTTGTTTGTTGAATTTAGTGGATAAATGCCATCAATAAATGAAAATGTCAGTAAATAATTATTAATATCTTCGGCATTAATACGGTTAAAATCGCGCTTAAACTGCCCATATGCCTTTGCAGCTAAGTACTCTTCGCTCGCAGCACTTTCCCACAACTGTTTAGTTGTTGGAGATATTGAGGTCAAAACAGAATTCACTTGGTTACGTAGCAATGTATTGTTTTTATTGAACATTACATGCAGAGTCTCACTTGATAACCAAATAGGGCTAACTACTTTTAAGTTATCATGAGTACGATTTTTAAATTGATGAGATAAAGCAGAATAATCTCCCAAAAACGCATCAAATGTGCCATCAGCAATTTTCTTATATGCATCTTCCGGTTGAATAAAGCGATTAATAAACAGAGCGCCATTTTCGGCTAAATATTCACAATGTGAGCTGCCAGTTATACAAACCCAGCGCAGGCTAGCCAAATTTTTTAAAGCATCGTTGGCTATCTTTTGCTTTGTCACTATTCCGCGCGGCGATTCCATAAACGGAGTAGAAAATAAGAAATGCTTCTTGCGTTGTTTTGTCTCATTTAAGCCAACAGCAAAGTCGACTTTTCCTGCCTCCAAAGCATCTAAAAGCTCATTTAAACTTGCATATACTTCATAATCTAATTCAGCCCCAAGCAAGCTGGCAATTTCATTACTGTAGCCAACAATCACGCCTGAAAACTGACCATCAGCATCACGCGTATGATACGGGAAAAAGTTATAGCTAACGATACCTGCTTTTAAAGTTGCACCAGTCTGTTCAGAATTCGCACTAAATGATACAAGTAATGAAAGTAATATATAGATAAAGACAGTTATCTTACCCAAACAAAAGCCTTAACTAATTGTTAATCAGGAAATTCCAGTATAAGAGATTATTTCAAATGGTACAAATAACTAACTTGTTTCAATGCAATTAGCACTCATTAATATCTGTGCTTTCTTATTTTATAAAACCCATTTCAATATCAACCACTCTTTGATTTTACTTACTAACAATACTGAGAGTTTTCTAGTTCGGAATAATAATTGATTCAAAGTGATGACAAACAAACCTTTGATTAAGGTTAAGAACTTTATGCTCATTATCATGGTTTTGACGAATCGTTTAACTCTCCTTCTTAATAAACTATTAAAATAATTGCTAAAGACATCAGGTAGCCTTGTATCAATATTTTGTCCAATGATCGCCATGTATATTCCATAAAAAAAGGCTGAAAAAATTCAGCCTTTTTACGTTCAAAAAACTTTATTAGAAGCTGATTGAGTAGCTTACTCGATAATCGCGACCAAAGTTGTTATATAAGTCTTGATCATCCCATGTGCCATTTGATGATAGCACTGGATCTTCATCTGTTAAGTTATTAACAGTGAAAGTAACAGCACCATATGCACCAGCATTATAAGTATAAGTTAAGTTATGTACTAACCAGCTATCAAGTCGACCAGACACATCATATTTAGCACCAGCAATTGGATTACCATCAGCATCTAAAGGAGCTTTTTCAAACTCACTTGTGCTATCAGTAAATGTTGCGTTCCATGCTAAAGAGTGATCTTCATAAGACCATGCAACCGTTGCAACAGACTTAAGCTCAGGTTGACCTGACCAACCAGATGTATCTTGAACTCGACCACCTACTTCTTCTTCATATGAAAGTACAAAGCTATTCACGTTTTGGAAACGGAAATCACCAAAACCAGTTTCAAGATTTGCAGCAATTGTAAAGTCGATACCTTCAATTTCGAAACCAGCACCATTAAAGTAAGATGTACCTGCTTCAATAAGCGTTCCAGATGCAGCACGCTTCAGATAGAAAGTCTCATTCGAAGTATCTGTATCTACTGATACAGCAGAGATTAGGCCTGCAGCTTCGTCAGATAAAAGAGCTTGTAATGTCTTTTGTTGGATTACATTATCGATTTGTAACTGGAAGTAATCAAGTTTGAAAGTAAGGTTGTCGTTTACGTCCCACGCGATACCAAGGTTAGTGTAATCTGATTCTTCAGCATCTAACTCTGAGTTTTGTGTATAGTATGTATTGTACTGACGCTCTGTTGTAGAGCCATTTCTATAGTCAATAGCGTCTTCTGCTGAAAATGAACGCGCAGCATTAAGACGGTCAAGACCAGGTGCACGGAAAGACTCAGAATATGAACCACGGATAACGATGTTATCAGCTACTTGCCAACGAGCAGATACCGCAGGAGCAATATTGTCACCGAAGTCAGAGTAGTCATCGTAACGAGCTTTTAAGTTAACTTCTACAGTTTCAGTAATTGGAAGAACTGACTCGAAGAAGAGTGCTGTTACATCACGTTTACCCTGTGATGAGTTACCTGCTGAACCACCGATTAAACCAGCAGCTGATTGACCATCGTAGATATCTGCATAAGTTTGCTCAAAATATTCCATACCTACGTAGTGTGATACTTGACCACCAGGTAATTCGAATAAATCGAAGCCGATACCAGCAAAGTATTGGTCAAAAGTCGATGAAGATTCTTGAAGTGTTGTTGCTTTCATGTTTGCAACACCTTCATCTGAACCTAAATCAATATCATTAGCTTGGTTGTAAGCTAAACCAGAATAAGAAAGGTAGTATTGACCAACAGATTTGTTATCTGCTTTGTTACGGTGGTAGTAAACTTCCCATGAAGCATTGTTCCAGTCGAAGTCACCGCGAAGACCAGTAGTTAAGTCGATATTGTAGTCGTCTACGTTACCGTCACGAGTACCGATACCAACCCAACGGAATAAACCATACGCACCGTCTACACCATAAGGGTTGTGTGGGTTATCAGCAGACATATTTTCCCACTCTGCAGCAGGAGGAGCATAACGACCAAATGATGAGTTTTGAACAAACATTGTTTGACCAAACCACTCTACGTTATCGGAAATTTCATAGTTAGAGCTGATGTATAATGTGTTACGGTCGATTGATGCTGTGTTGTAAGATACGTTACCAAACGCATACATACAATACTCAGAGCCTGGGCCCCAGTCTTCATTTGCATCTACACGACGAAATGTATCTTCGCCATACTGAGAAATTAAATCATCACATAGTAGAGACGCTTTTGCTTCTGAGAAGTCTGGAGATAAAACAGTTGCACCGAAGTACGACCAACCAACAGTATCTGCAGTGTATGCTTCGATATCACCATCACCATCTAAATCACCGATTTTAGCTTTAGTGTAATCACGTGCACCATCACTGATACCTTCACGTTTTTGGTAATCGTATGCAAACGTGATGTTACCTTTATCGTTTGAGATACCACCTACTACTGAGAACTCTGAAGACGTTGTCCCTTCGTCCTGATCACGATGACCAGCACCAACGTTAAAGCTTAGGCCTTCATAATTGTCTTTTAATACAACGTTAACAACACCAGCCATTGCATCAGAACCATAAATAGATGATGCACCTTCAGTCATGATATCGATACGCTCAACTGCCGCCATAGGAATAGCATTTAAGTTAGCTGACGCACCACCTAATGTTGGTGAGCCTGGGAAACGACGACCGTTTAATAGCACAAGTGTACGGCGTGAACCCGCACCACGTAAGTTAATAGTTGCTTGAGACTGAGCAGAGCTACCTGAACGCTCTGAGAATGAGCCGAATGAGTTCAATGAACTTGAACGAAGAGCGTCAGCTACAGTGAAATCACCTTCCATTTTGATATCAGCAGATGTAATGCTGATTACAGGTGATGCACCTTCAAGGTCAGTACGCTTGATGCGTGAACCTGTTACTTGAATGCGTTCAACTTTTTCTACACTGTTGTCTTCAGCTGCAACAGTCGATGCAGAAAATGCAGCAGTTGACACTGCACCAAAAGCAATCGCTAAGCGAACTGCTTTTGAAACTTGATTATTTAACATTTGATTCTCCCTGGTCATATCCATGTTATGACTTTATTAATTTATTTAACACTAAAGGGTCAAAGCCCCCCTTAGAGCTATCAAATACTAATATCAGGTACAACTTTTGGTCAACTTTTTTTTAACCTTTGTTTTATAAGGAAATTTAAACAATAAACAAATAATCAACAATAAACCAAATACGTTAATATTAGGTACAAGATAATTGCTTAAAGGTACAGAAAAAGCGTGGAAAACTCACACCAACAGCTTTTTGATAGTTAATAAATGCAACAATCAAAATTAACAATTGAAATAAAATAAATTATCTATGGCAGGCGAAAAAGGTGGAGGATTTCAAAAAAGTAACATCTATTTATTAAATGCTACTTCTTTTTCTAAATCTAAATAAGGGTTTTAAAGAATCGATTCACCCATAATGTAAATTGCTAGTAATTCATCTTGATTGTTATCAAAGATTTTCCCAACTTCACAATTGACTTTCATTGTTTCTACTTGTTCGATCAAAAGTGCTGACTGGTTAGCAGCATTTACTAACTCAGTTAACCTAAGAATTAGAAGCTCTAATTCATTCATAAAAAGAGACAACGCTTTTTTGAAGTCTATTTTGTTATTCTGATTTTGACGCAAGAAGTTTATGAACGCAGGTAAATTAGTCCCCACTAAAGCATCAAAATTATTTATAAATTCACGTTTCATTTTTATTTCAATTTCATTGAAATAATGCTTTGCACTTTCCAGCTGCTTTCTATCAAGATCGTTAATCAAAGCCACTAGAGATGATGTTAACTCTTGTCTAACAAAGTTTGCTGCCGCTAAAATCTTTGCATTTGGCTTTACAATTATTGATTCAGGGTGATGACAGACAAATGCAAATACTCCCTTAGCACTTAATACACGAAAAACCTCAGAGATACTTTTATCTAGTTGACTGTACTCTAGAGAAAACTGTGCAATAACAGACGAAAACTCATCATCTTTAAATGGTAAATTCTCAACGGCTGTATTTGAAAGAAAGGTTCCGCCTACACTCTTTGAAACCTCGGGATGAATTTTTGCCTGATCGATTCCAACACAATTTAACTTTTTGTCTCTTTGTATCAGCTGAATTAAGGCACCATTGCCCGTGCCAACATCCAGAACCAATGAGTCTGGATCTAGCTTAGTCGCGAAACTACACCAGAACTCTTGTAATGATCCTTGGTAATTTTTTTTAAACCCGTTTCCAAATGAGGTTAGGTGTCCTTGTTGCCAATAATTTGTCCAATGGTCGCTCATGTATACTCCATAAAAAAAGGCTGAATAAATTCAGCCTTTTTACTTTCAAAAAACTTTATTAGAAGCTGATTGAGTAGCTTACACGATAATCACGACCAAAGTTATTATAAAGGTCTTGGTTATCCCAAGTACCGTTTGATGATAACACTGGATCTTCATCTGTTAAGTTATTAACAGTGAAAGTAAGTGCACCGTATGCACCTGCATTATAAGTGTAAGTTAAGTTGTGAATTAACCAGCTATCAAGCTTACCTGTTTGCTCATAGTAGCCATCACCATCTTCATCTTTTTCAGTTTCAGTAGTGCTGTCTGTGTATGTTGCATTCCACGCTAAAGAGTGATCTTCATAAGACCATGCAACCGTTGCAACAGACTTAAGCTCAGGTTGACCTGACCAACCAGATGTATCTTGTACAACACCACCTACTTCTTGGTCATACGAAAGCACAAAGCTATTCACGTTTTGGAAACGGAAATCACCAAAACCAGTTTCAAGATTTGCAGCAATTGTAAAGTCGATACCTTCAATTTCGAAACCAGCACCATTGAAGTAAGATGTACCTGCTTCAACTAGAGTACCTGATGCAGCACGCTTCAGATAGAAAGTCTCATTTGAAGTATCTGTATCTACTGATACAGCAGAGATTAGGCCTGCAGCTTCGTCAGATAGTAAAGACTGAAGAGACTTAGATTGAATTACATTATCAATCGCTAACTGGAAGTAATCAACTTTGAAAGTAAGGTTTTCGTTTACATCCCACGCGATACCAAGGTTAGTGTAATCTGAAGTTTCAGCATCTAACTCTGAGTTTTGCGTGTAATAAGTGTCATATTGACGCGATGTAGTTGAACCATTTGCATAGTCGATAGCTGATTCAGCAGAGAATGTACGTGCAGCATTTAGAAGGTCAAGACCTGGTGCACGGAAAGACTCAGAATATGAACCACGGATAACGATGTTATCAGCTACTTGCCAACGAGCAGATACCGCAGGAGCAATATTGTCACCGAAGTCAGAGTAGTCATCGTAACGAGCTTTTAAGTTAACTTCTACAGTTTCAGTAATTGGAAGTACTGACTCGAAGAAGAATGCTGTTACATCACGTTTACCCTGTGATGAGTTACCTGCTGAACCACCGATTAAACCAGCAGCTGATTGACCATCGTAGATATCTGCATAAGTTTGCTCAAAATATTCCATACCTACGTAGTGTGATACTTGACCACCAGGTAATTCGAATAAATCGAAGCCGATACCAGCAAAGTATTGGTCAAAAGTCGATGAAGATTCTTGAAGTGTTGTTGCTTTCATGTTTGCAACACCTTCATCTGAACCTAAATCAATATCATTAGCTTGGTTATAAGCTAAACCAGAATAAGAAAGGTAGTATTGACCAACAGATTTGTTATCTGCTTTGTTACGGTGGTAGTAAACTTCCCATGAAGCATTGTTCCAATCAAGGAAACCACGTAAACCAGTTGTTAAATCGATGTTGTAGTCGTCTACGTTACCGTCACGAGTACCGATACCAACCCAACGGAATAAACCGTATGCACCATCTTCACCGTATGGGTTGTGCTCATTGTCTGCAGACATACCAGTCCAAGGAGCAGCTGGAGGAGCATAACGACCAAATGATGAGTTTTGAACAAACATTGTTTGACCAAACCACTCTACATTTTCAGCGATTTCATAGTTAGAGCTGATGTATAATGTGTTACGGTCGATTGATGCTGTGTTGTAAGATACGTTTGCAAACGCATACATACAATACTCAGAGCCTGGACCCCAGTCTTCATTTGCATCTACACGACGGAACGTATTTTCACCGTACTCTGCAATTAAGTCATCACATAATAGTGATGCTTTTGCTTGTGAGAAGTCAGGAGAAAGAACTGTTGCACCGTAGTAAGACCAACCAACAGTATCTGCAGTGTACGCTTCGATATCACCATCGCCATCTAAATCACCGATTTTAGCTTTAGTGTAATCACGTGCACCATCACTGATACCTTCACGTTTTTGGTAATCGTATGCAAACGTGATGTTACCTTTATCGTTTGAGATACCACCTACTACTGAGAACTCTGAAGACGTTGTTCCTTCGTCTTGATCACGATGACCAGCACCAACGTTGAAGCTTAAGCCTTCATAGTTGTCTTTTAGGATAACGTTAACAACACCAGCCATTGCATCAGAACCATAAATAGATGATGCACCTTCAGTCATGATATCGATACGCTCAACTGCCGCCATAGGAATAGCATTTAAGTTAGCTGACGCACCACCTAATGTT
>NZ_JAKGBG010000037.1:0-50285 GCF_021532595.1 Pseudoalteromonas sp. OFAV1 | reverse complement strand
GTCACGAGCGGAATCGTGCATCTGTTCGAGTTCTTGTTTCTTCTGTGGAGATAGCGTTACTTTCATAGTGGCGTAGCATGATCCTATTTTTACGGAAAATCAAGCACCTTCAATGATCACGGGTATAATACGGCTATTGATATCGTTAAAGCTAGCGAGCAAGTTTTCTCGCTCCGTTTGCTCTAGTTTTTCTTTGGCAATTAAATCATCACTTAAAGATTTAAGTTCTTCTTCTACTAATTCTTTAAGTGATGTTATTGAGGTAGCCTGTTGAGTTTGCGTATGAAGATTCTTAATTTTTGCTTCAATCTGTTTGTTCAGGGAATCGTATTCTGCGCTAATCGACTCTGAGTGTTTACTGGTTGAAACAATAGAGTGATGTAAATCTTCAATAGTTTGATTTAATGAGATTAAAAAGCTTTGTGCAGATTGACGCTCTTTACTCATATTACGCGTAATGATGGTGATAATACTCAGCGCAGAATCAAGTAAATCGTCAACACTGTCATTATGAGTGATTTTGCTTTTAATTATATTTATTTGCTCTGCACTTTCATCCTCGAGCACAAGCTCATTAGCAAGAGACAGCAGCTCAGACGCTAACTCAGGTTTGATTAATGCCTCGGCTTGACTACTTTTAGCGAGCTTTGCTTGAAGTGCTTGGTGATAAATAGTAACCAGCTTAGACAATAAAGGTATAAAGTCATGATTAGACTGTATATTATTCAATTCGTGGTCAAGCAGATAACGCAATGTTCGACGGGCATTATCAGGTAAACCTTGGACTTTTTGTAATTGTTTACCTGCATCAGTGATACTTTTGTTAAGCTCGCGTTGTTGAGCCATTTGCTTGGTTTCTTGTTGTTTTAGAAGACCAAGTACATCATCTATGAAAGGTGTTAGTAATTCAAAATTAACACCTTTTTTTAGTGCGTTTCTAAATTTGGCTAAACGGTTATCTAGCTCAATGTCTAGCCCTTTACAGCTGAGCGACAGTTTTGCCGCAAACTGTGAAAGCACTTCAACTTGATGTTTGCGTGCATCTTCGACCACTGTGCGTGCGTCGATAGCCTGCTTTAACTTTTTATTAAGAACATCATGCTGTTGCTGCACCTAGTAATACCGCCGTCAAGATTCAAATTTTCTATAGGGTAAGTTTACAACAAATTAATACGAAATGTAGGTTCCAAGTCAAAAACTTAGTTAATTTGTATATCAAACCTGTTGCAATGGCTGTTTATCGGTTTTTAATTCACATTTTTTCTCGCAATTGTTAGGCTTGTTCGCAATTTTAAAAGTAATAAAAAGAGTTGTTATGAAAAAGTTTTTGGCACTGTCAATTTTGGCAGCGTGCTCAAGCAGTGTGTTTGCAGATGTAAACTATTCACTGTCGATTACTGAGCCAGAGCATCATTTAGGTAATGTGAGTGTTGAGTTTCCTGAAACTGCACAAGCACATTTAGATGTTAAACTTCCCGCTTGGCGTACTGGTCGTTATGAGATTTTGAATCTTGCTAATGGCGTACGTTTTTTCGAAGCAAAAGATGATGACGGCAAGCCATTAAAGTGGGAAAAAATTGATCACAGCACGTGGCGTGTTCACCTAAACGAGCCAACTCAAGTCAATGTAGATTACCAAGTTTACGCTAACGAGCTAGGTAAACGCGCTCGTCATATTGATGACAGCCATGCATTTATTGATGCATCTGGCTTTTTCATGTTTAGTGAATCATTCCGTCAAGACCCGGTAACCGTAAAATTAAACGTACCAAAACAATGGCGTTCAGTATCGGGTATGGAAAATGCAGGCTCTAAACACAGCTTTAAAGCCGCTGATTACGACATTTTAGTTGATTCACCAATCGAAAGTGGTATCAATGAGCTACACAAGTTCACTGTTGATGGCCGTGAATACGAATTAGTTATTTGGGGCGATGGCAACTACGACGTGGATCAAATGCTAACTGACCTTAAAAAGCTAGTGACAACTGGCAATGTAATTTGGGACGGTTACCCATATGAGCGCTATGTATTTATGGTCCATGCTACGTCTGGTGCCGGTGGTGCAACAGAGCATTTAAACTCTACGATTATCCAGCGCCCACGTGACCGTTTTGGTTCTCGTAAAGACTACCTTGCGTTTATCAGCACCGCAGCTCACGAATTTATTCATACTTGGAACGTTAAAGCATACCGTCCAAAAGGTATTGCTCCATACGATTACACCAATATTAACTACGCTAAAACATTATGGATTGCAGAGGGCTCAACCAGCTACTTTGAAGACCACTTAATGGTTCGCTCTGGTATTGAAACAACCGATGAATTTTTTGGTACGTTAACGAAAACGATTAATCGTCACTTACAAACACCGGGTCGCGAAGTGCAAAGCGCAACCGAAACCAGTTTTGATAAGTGGATCAACCAAGGCGGTGACCACGCTCGCAACTATAGCACCAATATCTATTTAGAAGGTTCATTGATCTCAATGGCGCTTGATATTGATTTACTTGAAAAAAGCGATGGCAAAATCAGTTACCGCGATGTTCACCGTGAACTGTACAACAAGCATCGTTTACCTGATGGTTTTACGCCTGATGATGTTAAAGCGATTTTAAAAGAACTTACAGGTCGTGATTACAGTGCTTGGTGGCAAGCGAATGTGGATGAGCCAGCGGCTATCGACTTTGATTTGCTACTTGAAAAAGTGGGCTTAGGTTTAATTCGTCCTGAAGGCGCTAAATCAGTACCTAGTATTGACTCGTTTGCTAAAAACAGCGGTGAGTTATTAACCCTAACTCATGTTCGTCGTGGTGGCGCTGCATGGCAAGCAGGCTTAACTACAGATGATAAAATCGTTGCGTTTAACAAAAAGCATGTTGGTAAAGACTTAACAGCCAGCCTTGAAACGTTTAAAGCAGGCGACACAGTGACTGTTGATTTTATTAGACGTGATGCACTGCAAAGTACAACGCTAACACTGAGCGAAGACTTTGATAAAGAGAAAAGGGTAAAAGCATTAAAAGATGCAACACCAGCTCAAATGGCACTGTTTAAAGCATGGATGGGCGTTGATCACCCAAACCTAGCAAAATAACTCGTTAATGATCTTTAATTGGTAAGAGAGGAGCTGCGGCTCCTTTCTTTTTATTCGGCGTTTGCTGCGCCTTGATAAACTGCTTAGTGTATTTTGCATTTAGTAGTGCACTATTAAGTTGCTGCTTTTTACGTCGCCAAAACGACTTTTTAACTTTGTCTGATCTATCACGAATATCGCTTTGTGAATTATCAGGTTGTGATACCGGGTAGGGCAGTAAAGAATAACCGTATACGCCGGTTTCCCACACATGCTGTAAATCGCAATCGACAGGGCGGCCAAATGTAGCAGTGGCTTTTAATAGCGCTTTTGCACCAGCTAAACTAACAGCCGTTGCACAGCAGCCAGACATAAGCTTTTTATGAATGACTAAATGCTGCTCATCAGCGAGGGGTTTTGTAAAGGCAATTTCCCGATTTCGGTCTTTATAAGCGGCCAATTTTATTAGCTGCCAAGGCTGTTTTAATGTATTAATGTTTTCAATTGCACTGTGGATAGAGCGGTCGAGAACAAAGTCATCTTCTAAAATAATGGCGTAATCTAATTGTCTATCGACCATGGTTTGCCATGCTTTTCTGTGACTCAGGTAACAGCCAATTTCACCTTTACTCAATGGTTTATGGTATTTTTTTAGATTTAAATCAGCATTATAATGCTCAGCAATTGCTGTATCAGAAAGCTCTCTACCATCAATTGCATCAATGCGTTCAAATGCTAAACCTTGCGCGTTGAGTTCATTGCTCACACGGTGTAATCGTTCTGTAGAGCTTGCTAAGTTAATTACAAAAATAGCGGTCATTATTGTTACCTGATGGGTCAGTTTGAATCAGGCTAACAAGCTTTAATGACGCTTGGGTGTCAGAACTATTTCGCTTTTATGTCAGATCGAGGAGTATTTAAAATCGCTTGTTTTTCTTGCTCGGATAAAATGATCCAATCAAAAATTTCGTCATTACTGCGACCACAGCCAGTGCAATAGCCATTGAGGCGATGACATTGACCGATGCAATCTGTTTTAAATTGGCTGGTTGGTTTTTTTGAATGTGCCATAGAGATACGAAGGCTAATGTCTATTAGCCTTCCTAAGTGTATTACTTACCTTCAACAGGCTTACCAATTTCAAGCGTGGTAGACCAAGGCTGTTTACGCGATAGAGTTTTACCCGAATGAATTGAGATAACAGGGGTATTTTCGTCAAGTACAAAGGTTGTGCGTAACGATTCAGCAGATTCTTTTTGTGTTTGATGCCAATTATTACCTGCTAAACACGCTTGGGTAAAATTAACCGCACGGGTTTGATCAGCGACAGCTTGCTGCTGTTGCTCATAGTTGCCTACACAGCGGTAGGTAACATTGTCTTTATCAAGCGCCGTGATTTGACAGTTATCGGCAATAAGGTTGTATTTTGCTGTCCATGTTTCCATGTATTTAGTATTTACACGGCTACGTTTTAAGCCTTCAAAGCGGTTGTCGTAAGCACCTAATAGGGCATTGATTTTCTCGCAAGGGGTTAGGTTATCAATGGCCGCTTGTTGTTCAGTTGTCAGTCCTGTACAACCAGTTAAAACAAGGCCAGTTAGTAAGGCGACGAGTGGCTTTTTCATATCAGGCTATCCTTTTAAATAGCAGTTCCTTAAACGTTTCCTAAAGGATACCTAAGCCCTTGTAAAAATGCTAATAAAGATTGGTGATTACAATTTAAAATGCCTTCGCAAAGGAAGGCATTTTAGTTGCTAATAACGGTGAAGCGTGGGCTTACATCTTAGTTTTACCAGCAATGTTGGTCACTTTTACTGAGCCAGAACCATCACTTAGTAACTCAAAATTTGCTGCGGTATCAACGCGAATGCTGCCCGAACCATCTGAAACGACAACATCACCCGAAATATCATTTAAGTCGATACCGCCTGAGCCATCGTGTACTTCAATATTGCCCTGTGCGTTGGCAACATCAATATTACCTGAGCCGTCATGAATTTTAATATCACGGCTGATATTACGTGCCTCTATGCTACCCGAACCATCATTGATTTCTAATATGCCTGTAATGTCATTTGCGGTAATTGAACCTGAACCATCGTTGATCACAGTACTCGCAACTTTGCTAATGATAATTTCGCCAGAGCCATCGTGTACATCAACATTAAATGAACGAGGGATCGCAACAGTTAAATCAATGCGAGTTTGCTTATTGGTATGGTAATCGCACTGGCCTGCACTAAGTGCTGCGTTATTGCCTTTGGCTTCAAGATTTAAGCAGTATTCATCATGAGGCTTTTCTTGATAAATCTCGGCTTTAACGGTTACTTCATCACTGTCACTACCGGTAATGTGTAAAAAACCAGAGCCTGCTTCTACTTTTAAAGCGCTTAATGAGGCTGCATCTAGCGTTAGGTTTTTAGTTTCTTGTAGTGGCATATCACCCCAAGCAAATGTTTGTGCTGATAATAAGCCTGCGGCAATTAGTGAAAGCGTTTTTACTGTACTTAACATGGTTCTTCCCTTTCATATCTGTGGTGTTATTAGCTTAGTCGCAAGTGCTGATAAAAAAGGTTTAAAGGCTTTAAAAACTTTTTTACACAAATAGGCAAGAAAGCGCGAGCTTCAGGCATTTATGGTTTTTCGTGATGCTTTAGACTGAAATAGTAGACCATAACCTAAGCAAGCCAAGGAGAAACATATGAGTGATTCAGCGCAAACAAACGATATGCAAGTAATTAAGTCAGGTTCTCAAGATCCAATTGCAGGGCCTGCAGAATGTTTCACAGGTAAAGCGTTAAGCAGCATTTATTCACTGCTCCATCATTTGTTTGCTTTGGAGTTGCTGTGCTGGTGTTTTCAATAGGAAGTAGGAAGATTTGTTACGTTATGAAACTCATTAAAAAAGAGTATTAAAAGCCAGTTAAATCGACTCTTTAAAAGTGTATGTAGAGCTTGATTTACCAAGCTCTACAAAAAGGACATCAATGTTTAATTAGTAATTTATTTCTATTTGACCTACAGAAACAGTTCCTTGTTGCCAAGTTGTTCTACAAGTCAAAGAAAGAATCGAATGTTCTTGGTAACTATTATCTAAACTTGTACTAAAATTAACGTATTGTTTAGATGAATTATTTTGTTCTGAAATACTAATCCAGTCGAAACCTTGCCCCGTTCCATATTTTAGCCATACTTCAGAGTTGCCATCGTTTACCTTTCTAAGGTGAGATATCGAGCATCCACCAAAAGAATTATTTAAGCCTTGAGTTGTTCCATAAACAGTAAGCTGATATTGACCAATATTGTCGTTTAATGGAACTGAACAATTAAAATAACGAGAGGTTCTTGAAAATGTTGGATTGAATGTGAAATATCCATTATCAGTTGTACCTACATTTTCTAGAGTAACTTCTTTAAGGGCTTTTAAATCACCTTTTGAAGCTATTAATTGGTTTACAGCAGAAGTTTTTTTTACGATATCCTCACTGCAGTGCGCTGCACCTGAAAAAACACTTGTTTGCGAAAGTGCTGATGTAGATGCAATCGTAAAAAGCGTTGCAATTGATAGTTTTGATTTATTCATTACAGAAAATCCTTCTATTTTTGTCCTTTTCGAGAAAATTAAAACATAAGATATCGCAATTATCAAATTTATATAAACTTTAAATTATTGATTTTTATGCAAATATATTGATTTTCGTTTGATTGTGTTTCTTGGTGTATTAAGTACCCGTGGTTTTATATTTTCTTAGCCCGAGGAAATTTTGGCAGGTTTTTAAAGGTTGCAGTTAGCGAGCAGCTAGTTATTGTTAGGCGAGGGTATGACCTTGCGGGTCTTAAAGGCTTTAGTGAACATGACTTTACTCGTGATGTTCTAAAAGCTCTGGGTAGATAAAATTGGATTTAAGAAACACTAAAAAGATGCACCTGAAAAGGTGCATCTTAATCAATTTCAATTACTTATGGCGGCCTTGTAAACAGCTCACCACATCAGCCAATGATAAACCTTGGCGCTGTAATAACACGGTTAAGTGATACAGTAAGTCTGCCGATTCATTGGTTAATTCATCGTTATCATGTTTCATGGCTGCAAGGGCAACTTCGACACCTTCTTCACCTACTTTTTGGCAACTACGGCTTAAGTCTTTTGCAAATAAAGACGCAGTGTAGCTTTTGCTTGGATCATCGTCTTT
The DNA here is from genome assembly GCF_021532595.1 of Pseudoalteromonas sp. OFAV1. Taxonomy (NCBI): domain Bacteria; kingdom Pseudomonadati; phylum Pseudomonadota; class Gammaproteobacteria; order Alteromonadales; family Pseudoalteromonadaceae; genus Pseudoalteromonas; species Pseudoalteromonas sp. OFAV1. The sequence continues at coordinate 43,016 of NZ_JAKGBG010000037.1, read as the reverse complement.
ACGCGAGACAATCACTTGTTCAAGCTCAGCTAAAAACGACAAGCTAGGTTTAGCATCATCGCCGAAGCAGCTTTGTGTACCTAAGTGGCATGTTGGCCCAAGTGGGTTTGCCAGTACTAATAGTGAGTCGTAATCACAATCGGTGTGTACAGAAACTACTTCAAGGTAGTTTTCTGATGTTTCGCCTTTTGTCCATAAGCGCTCTTTAGAGCGCGAGTAAAAGGTTACTTTTTGTTTGTCGAAAGTGGCAGCTAATGCGTCTTGATTCATAAAGCCTTGCATTAAAATCACCCCAGAGCGTGCGTCTTGCACGATAGCTGGGATCAATTCGCTTTTGGCAAAATCGACTTGAGAAAGAGTGTCTTTGGTTAATTGCATAGTCTTGCCGCTACATTATTATCGATTAAAAATTGTTTTAGTTCGCCAATATCAATGACGTTCTTGTGAAATACGCTGGCAGCGAGCGCGCCATCAACTTGGCTTTGCTGAAATACATCAACAAAGTCTTGCATCGTCCCTGCGCCACCCGAAGCAATCAGTGGAATATCGCACAGTGCACGCATTTTTGATAGCTGAACATTGTCGTAGCCTTTACGCACGCCGTCTTGGTTCATGCAATTGAGCACGATTTCACCAGCACCTAGGTCTTGCACACGCTTAACCCATTCTTCGGTTTTATAGCGAGTACGGCTTGATGCATTTGGGTCGCCAGTTAGCTGGTAGACTAAATACTCGCCAGTGTTTTCATCATAAAAGCTATCTATTCCCACAACCACGCACTGTTTACCAAACTCATCGTGTAACTCTTTGATAAGCTCAGGGCGCGCGATAGCAGGGCTGTTAATACTGATTTTATCTGCACCACGTTCTAAAACACGTGCTGCATCGGCAACAGATTTAATACCGCCAGCCACACAAAATGGAATATCAATGTGGCGTGCAATGTTCTCTACCCAATTGACATCAAGTAGGCGTTTTTCGACGCTGGCACTGATTTCATAAAACACCAGTTCATCCGCACCAGCATCGCTGTAAGCCTTGGCAAGCGTTAAAATATCACCAACTACTTCATGGCCTTTAAATTTAACGCCTTTAACAACTTGGCCGTCTTTTACATCTAAACAAGGGATTATGCGTTTTGATAACATGCTAACGCCTCCTCAACATTAAAGGCACCATCGAGCAATGATTTACCTAAGATAACACCGCCAACGCCTAGTTTTTTCAGCTTTGCGATATCATCAAGAGAGCTTACACCGCCTGATGCTTGAACTTTAATCTCGCTGTTGTGGTTGGTTAAATCTTCATAAAGTGCAAACGAAGGGCCGGTCATGGTGCCGTCTTTACTGATGTCAGTACACAGAAAATCAACCACACCAAGTGCCACGTAAAAATCAACAAGTTCGAACAAACCAAACTCAGATTCACTTAACCAACCATGTGTTGCTGGCGCCCAGCCGTTGTCAGTTTTATTAACATCCAATGCGATAACAAAGTGTTCGCTGCCAAATTTTTCAATCCACGCCTTTACTTGTTCGCGCTTTTCAACGGCCATTGAGCCGATCACGACTTGATTAGCTCCGGCTTCAAGCCAGTCAGCAACATCTTGCTCTGAGCGAATACCGCCGCCGACTTGATAAGGTACATTAAGCGCTTTGGTTGCGGCTTGAATATGCTGCCATTGTTTTTTATTTGGATCGCGCGCGCCTTCTAAATCAACTAGGTGCAGTTTGCCTGCGCCGCTGCTTGCGTACTCTTGTAAGCGTGCGCCAAGTTCGTAAGGGTAAAATTGTGCTGTGTCATACTTACCTTGGTATAAGCGCACAATTTGGTTTTGTAATACATCGAGTGCTGGAATAATCACGTTTATTTCTCTTATTTTTTGCTGCGCTTACAGCTGCCAATCTAAAAAGTTTTGTAAAAGTCGTGTGCCGACTTTGGCGCTTCGCTCTGGGTGGAACTGCATGCCTGCGTAGTTATCTTTGGCAACAATTGCTGAAAAAGCTTGCCCGTATTCACCGCTTACTAGGGTGGCATCGTTTACTGTGTGCGCAAAGCTATGCACAAAGTACACTTGATCCTGCGCCGATAACCCTTTGGTAAGGGCATGCTCTTTTAGTACGCTTAGGTCGTTCCAACCCATGTGTGGAGAAGTTAATGTACCCACATCTAAGTGCTTAACAACACCCGGAATTTTGCCAAGGCAATCGACATTGCCTTCTTCTGTGCTATCACAAAGTAATTGCATGCCTAAACAAATTCCCATCAACGGACGCTGATATTCATCAATTGCTTGTTGCCAACCACCGTCTTTTAGACGCTTCATTGCAACGGAAGCATGCCCTACACCAGGTAAAATCGCACGTTCAAAGCCTTTTAGTTGTTCAGGTGAGGTGATCACCTCTGGCTTTTCACCTAAGCGTTCAAAGGCAAAGCGAACAGAGTTAATGTTGGCACAACCGGTATTAATTATGGCAATCATAAACACCCCTTAGAGCTGGCAGTTTGTTGCGAAGCATCTTTTGCAATCGCAGCACGAAGTGCTCTTGCAAACGCTTTAAATAGGCCTTCAACTTGGTGGTGACAGTTACCTTCGCTAACCGACAGAATTAGGCTCATGGCGGCATTATCACTTAAGCTTTTAAAGAAGTGCTCAACCATTTGTACATCTAAGTCGCCCACTTTTTCACGGCTAAAATCGGCATTTAATACAAACGAGGCACGGCCCGATAAGTCAATTTGCGCTTCTGCTTTACATTCATCCATAGGTAATGCAAAACCATAGCGACCAATTTGTGTTTTTGTACCTAGGGCTTGTTTAAGGGCTAGGCCAAGCGCAATACCGATATCTTCAACAAGGTGATGCTCGTCAATGTGTAGGTCACCAGTGGCTTGAATATTAAGTCCGATATTGGCATGAGTGCGAATTTGGTCAAGCATGTGATCGAAAAAGCCAAGACCAGTGCTAATTTCGCCATTTTTTGTTTGGTCTAAATTAATTTGCACATCGATTTGCGTTTCTTTGGTGTTGCGAGTGACACGGCCTTCACGGTTCGCGGTTGTCAGTTTAGTGACAATGGCATCCCAGCTGCCGTCATACAAAATACCTTCACAACATAAGTTATTAGCAAGTCCAATATCAGTTTGGCGGTCACCAATCACAAATGAGCGTGCTAAATCGACTTTACCTGAACGCATCAGCTCTGTAAGTAAGCCGGTTTTTGGTTTACGGCAGTCACAATTTTGCTCATCAAAGTGAGGGCAAATCAGAACTTCATCAAATTTAATTCCTTGGCTGTTTAAGATATTCATCATCTTGTCTTGAGCAATATCAAAATCAGCTGTCGGGAAGCTATCAGTGCCTAAACCATCTTGGTTTGAAACCATTACAAGGCGGTAACCTGCCGCTTGAAGTTGTAACAGAGCAGGGATTACATTTGGCAAAAACACTAATTTTTCGAGGCTATCAACCTGTTTGTCGGTGATAGGCTCTTCGATAATCGTGCCATCGCGGTCAATAAATAAATACGGGTTGCTCATGATAATTCCTGTTCTACTGTATTGCTGGTCAGTGATAAGCCATCTAACCAAATTTTTACTTGTTCTAGTTCTTGCTCGTTACCGATAGAAATTCGTAACCAATCATTTTCGCCATACAAGGTGAAGGCACGCATCACGAGTCCTTGCTCAAGTGCGATATTAAATGATTGTTTGTCTCTTAATTTTAAGGTGACAAAGTTACCTTCACCGCTCAGTACTTTGATAACAGCAGGTGATTGCTCAAGCCAGCTTTTCAGTTTGCCTTTTAAGCTATTTAGAATAGTCACCTGACGGCGCATTGAAGCGATGTTGTCACTACTTAATGCATCTGCTGCAATGCTAGCAACCACCGTTGATACAGGGTAAGGCGCAATCACTTTACGAATAGGTGCAAGCAGCTCGCTGTTGGCTAAAGTGAATCCAGTTCTTAAACCCGCAAGTGCAAATGCTTTTGATAAGGTTCTTAGTACCACAAGGTTACTAAACTCGTTGATCAGGCTTGCCGCTGTTTGTTCTGGGCAAAATTCTATATAAGCTTCATCCACCACTACAATCGCTTTACCCGCAAGTTGCTGGGTGATTTTTCTGATTTTGTCTAGGCTTGTCATGCTGCCGGTTGGGTTATTGGGATTACAAATAAATACCAACTTTGAATCAGCAACTGCAGTGACAATCTCATCAACTGTGCCTTTTAATAACAGCTCTTGAGTTAAACCGTTAATCGCAATGTTGTGGGTATCAGCTGTTACTTTGTACATGCCGTAAGTTGGCAAAAAGAGTGCAATGCTATCTTTAGCTGGGCTACAAAAAGTACGTACTAATAGTTCAATACCCTCATCAGCACCGCGAGTCATCAGTACTTGCTCTGGCTCTAAATTAGCATAGCAAGCGTAACGATTGATCACTTGCTGAGGCTGCGGATCTGGGTAGCGGTTTAAATCAGCTAAATTGATATTTGGCGTACGTGAATACGGGCTTTCATTGGCATTTAACCACGTTGTACCTGTTAGTTTTTCACTTTTCGCTGAACTATAGGCTGTAAGCGCTGCAATGTTATCTGGCAACAGCGTTGTTATTTTTGAATTATCGCTCATTGTTCATAGCCTCAAGACGAATTGAAACAGCATTAGCGTGAGCATCAAGCCCTTCTGCTGCGGCCAAAGGTAAAATTGCTTTAGATAATTCACGTAAACCATTTTTGCTGATGGTTTGCACTGTGTAAGTTCTAAAGAAGTCTAGTAAGTTTAAGCTCGAATAGGTCGCACTGTAACCATACGTTGGTAGTACGTGATTCGTGCCAGACGCATAGTCACCGGCAGACTCTGGGGTGTAATCGCCTACAAATACTGAGCCAGCATTTTTCACTAAATTTAAATAAGGCTGCGCATCAGCAAGTTGTAAAATAAGGTGCTCAGGACCATATTGAGCAGACACCGCAAAGGCTTGCTCAACCGAGTCCACTAATATCAAGCTTGAGTTTGCAAGCGCTTGCTCGGCAGTGTCTTTACGACTTAATTTTGCTAGCTGCTCAGTTAAAGCTTGCTGTGTTTTTTCAATAATACGTTCGCTGTTACACAGTAAAATAACCTGCGAATCGGCACCGTGTTCTGCTTGCGATAATAAATCTGCCGCAATAAACTCTGGATTTGCACGCTCATCTGCAATCACTAACACTTCAGAAGGGCCCGCAGGCATATCAATCGCCATGCCCGGAATGGTTTGCGCAACAAGTTGTTTTGCCATGGTGACAAAGCTATTTCCCGGGCCAAAAATCTTGTTCACTTTAGGCACTGACTCTGTGCCATATGCCATTGCTGCAATCGCTCCGGCGCCACCACTTTCTACAATGGTTTTAATACCACATAGTTTTGCTGCATATAAAATGGCAGGGTTGATGGTTTCATCGGCTTTTACAGGTGTAGTAAGCACAACAGTTTGTGCACCGCTTAATTGTGCAAGCACTCCTTGCATGATCACTGATGATGGCAATGGCGCACTGCCACCTGGCACGTAAATACCTACCGCTTCAATGGCTTGATATTTAAGTTCACATAACACACCAGGTTGCGTTGTTAACTTAATGTCTTTAGGTAATTGTGCTTGGTGAAAACGTTTTACATTGGCGTAGGCCGTTTCGATGGCGGCTTTTAACTCGTTTGATAATAACTGCTCAGCTTGATTAATTTCTTCAACTGGCACTAATAAACGTGGTGTCTTGCGCTTATCAAACTCTTTAGCCATCTTTAACAACGCAGCGTCACCTTCGGTTTTAACTGCATTTAAGATGTCGATGCAAATTGCTTCGACCTCTTTACTTGCAGTAACAGCAGGGCGGGTGAGTACCGCCTGCTGTGCTTGTTGATTTTCCTCATTCCAGCGAAACATGGATTATTACTCCATCATTTTTTCAATTGGCATAACAAGGATTGAGTTAGCACCTAGTGCTTTTAACTGTTCCATTGTTTCCCAAAATAGAGTTTCGCTGCTAACCATGTGCAGTGCTACGTAATCGTCGCTACCAGCAAGTGCTAACAATGTTGGCTGGCCAGTACCTGGTAGTAAATCGCACACTTCATCAAGCTTTGCTTTTGGTGCGTGTAACATAATGTATTTACTTTCTTTAGCTTGACGAACACCACGTAGACGCGGCATTAGCGTATTGATTAAATCAAGTTTACTTTGGTCTTTAAGGTCTTTGTTTTGAATTAAACATGCGTTTGATTCTAAGATGGTCTCGCCTTGCATTAGGCCGTTTGCTTCTAATGTTGCACCAGTAGACACTAAATCACAGATTGCATCAGCTAAACCTGCACGCGGGGCTACTTCAACAGAACCCGTTAACATGACCGTGCTTGCGTTGATGCCTTCGCGTTTTAGGTATTGGCTCAAGATTTCTGGGTAGGTAGTGGCAATGCGTTTACCTTCAAACCAGTTTTTATCTTGCGGACCAAGTTCTTGTGGCCATGCAAGTGCTAGGCGGCAGTAACCGAAATCAAGTTTAGAAAGTTTATTTACTTCGAATGCTGCGCCTTGGCGTTCGCGTTCGGCTTGTACTTCAACAAGTACGTTTTCGCCAACGATACCTAGGTCACACACACCGTCCATTACTAGGCCCGGAATATCGTCATCGCGTACACGAAGTACATCAATTGGCATGTTGGTAGAGTGTGCGATTAAACGTTGTTCACGAAGGTTTAATTTAACGCCTAATTGCTTAAGTAATTCTTGGCAGTCTTTTGATAAGCGGCCACCTTTTTGGATGGCGATTCGTAAACGATTGGTATTGCTCATTATTTATTTTCCTTTAATTCAAAAACTAAAAACCCCGAGGGAACCTCAGGGCGAAAATAAATAATTTGGTTGATTGCTCGCCAGAGGTTCCTTTTAGGAATAACCTCTCAGCGAAAAACCTGACAGGCTATTCCGGTGAATGATGGTGATGATGGATAGTTGTCAGATTGAAACGCATAATTTTTCCTGTATTGCACTCGTTTATGTAAACCAGTGCGTATATCTGTTTAAATAATTTACGTATATAGATAAACATGCTTTGCTAATCTTTGGCAAGCATTTTTTTTCTAAATTAAAGTATATGCTATAACTGCCGATAATAAATGGAGTGATAGGAGGTACAAATGGATATCATGATCCCCTTTTTAGGTCGCATAACGCGCTTACAGTTGGAGAGTAAAGGCGCGTTTCATATTGCGGGCGTAAAAGACGCGAACGTGCAGCGAATTGAGCTCGAAAAACGGCAAAAACGTGAAATTGAACGACGTAAAAAAGCTGCTGAAAATGGCGATAAAAACAGTAAAAATGCTATTGAAGAAGATGAAGAGGGTAATAAGCACCTAGATACCTGGGCTTAAACGAAAGCCAAATTTTTCTGCAACAGTTGCGCAATTTCTGCTAACGTTTAAGTAAGTTCATTTATATTTTACAGGGCAGATTAATGGATAAACCTGCAGTGCCATTGAATGAGCAAGCTCGCCTTGACGAATTGCGTTCGCTTGAAATATTAGATACGCAAAGAGAACCTGTTTTCGACAGAATCACACGCCTTGCTCAGCAATTCTTTTCAGTGCCAATTTGCATCATAAGTTTAGTTGATGAGCAACGTCAGTGGTTTAAGTCTTGTGTTGGTTTAAATGTCACTGAAACTGCCCGAGATATCTCTTTTTGTGGCCATGCAATCCTACAAGACGAACCTTTTGTGATTAATGATGCGTTGAAAGACAAAAGGTTTGCAGATAATCCGCTAGTAGTTGGAGAGCCACATATTCGCTTTTATGCGGGATGCCCAATCATCCTTAAATCAGGTAATTGTATTGGAACACTGTGTATTATTGACTATAAGCCCCGCACATTGAGTAATAAAAATCTTCAAGCGCTGAAAGATTTTGCTGCAATTATTGAGCGTGAATTTGCCATATTGCAACTTGCTACAATGGACGAATTGACCTTGCTCCCTAATCGTCGAGGTTTTACAAGCACTGCTGAGCATTATTTAGATTTGTGTATCAGGCAGCAATTAAATGCCAAATTGGTATTTATAGATTTAGATAACTTCAAATACATTAATGATAACTTTGGGCATGCTGCTGGTGATAGAGTTCTGAAAGAATTTGCATCATTACTAAAAGAATACTGCCGAAAAGCAGACTTATATGCACGTTTGAGTGGGGATGAGTTCGTGATTCTTTTCACTGATTTAAACACCTCAGAATGCGAAACAATCATGCAACGTCTACTGCAGTCATTTTGTAATTTACCTTCGAGCTTTACAGGTCAAAGCATATTGAGTTTTTCTTATGGAATTGCTGATTTTTCGGGCCAGCAACCCTGTTCACTTGCAAAGCTATTAGCTGTTGCTGATAGTAGAATGTATAACGCAAAGGTACAAAAAAAGGCTCAATTATGAGCCTTTTTAATGACTAATGGCATACTCACTGTTGCGTTTTAGCAGATTGAATACTGCTTTGGATCAATGGTGAGATTGTTAAGCCTTGTACAATAATCGAAAAAATCACAACTACATAAGTCACTATTACTATTAGGTCATGCAAGTCAGACCCTGCAATCATCACTTGATCGCGTGGGATGGCAGCTGCCATTGCCAGTGCTAATCCACCACGCAGGCCGCCCCAAGTTAAGATTTTTACCGAGTGTTTATCGTATTGACGATACTTTTTAAAGAATACAAATGGCGCACCTACACTTATAAATCGCGCTAGCAACACCACAGGTACCATGAGTAGACCTAAACCGATTTCTTCAAAGGTAATAGGCATAGTCACGATGAGCATACCGATAATCAAAAATAGCAAGGCGTTTAAAAAGCTATCGGTGGCATGCCAAAAGTCTTTTACATAACGGGTATCTTCAGGCCCTGTGCGCTCTGTTGCCTTTGAGCGGGTAATATTACCAAGCAAAATACCACTGGTAACCATGGCAAGTGCGCCCGAAATTTCCCAAATATTCGCTGCTGCAAAACCAGCGGTTGGGATGGTCAAAGTTAGAAGTAACCGAATATTCACATCGCGGCTATTGATGATCAAAAAGTGCCCAACCAATGCAATGACTAACCCAAACACAATACCGCCAATGGCATCCACTAAGAACAGTTCGGCAACATCAGTAAAGGTGGCTTCGGTGCCATAAAAGGCCACTGAAAATATGGTGGTGAATATGACTAAGCCAATACCATCATTAAACAAAGACTCACCTTCAACTTGTACAGAAATTCCTTCTGGGGCTCGCATTTGTTTAATAATGGCTAACACGGCAATCGGATCGGTTGGGCTTATTAATGCTCCAAATAGCAAGCAATAAATAAACGGTACTGGCCAGCCAACAAAGGCAAATAAGTAATAACTTAAATAACCGACTATGACCGTGGAGGTTATGGTTGAAAATAGCACTAATGCAGTTATCTCCCATCGTTGTTTACGAAGGGCAGCCAAGTTGATTTCCAATGCCCCTGCGAATAGTAAAAACCCAAGCATGCCTTTTAATAGCAACTGATTAAAGTTGATACTAGAAACAATCTGAGTTATTTCGAGGGCCGTGGTATCACCAAGCATTTTAACGGCAAGAATAAGTAGCAAAGAAATAACAACAGAGCCAGTTGTTATAGCAATCGTGGTTTGCATTTTGAGGATATATTGATTAGCAAAAGCAATAAAAATAGCTAATGCTGAAAGAAAACAAATGAGGTACCAAGCATTCATTGTTTGACCTTAAATATTTTTATAACAAGACGCAGAAAGCTGTCACTTTCTGGCCGCATATAGTACGCCTCTAATATAGGTATGTCACAGTGTTTATGCGATTTTTATGACTTTTTAGAGTAAAAATACTTGATGCTGATTGCATATGTATAATTGCTGTTAAAAATGTCTAAAAAGAGACATAAAAAGCCCTGCAAAATATGTAGCATTGATAAGTTTAGTTAGGTCAATTTGTTGAACTGGGCAGATTCTTGACTGGTATTTATAGCCCTGATTGGATAAGGAATAACAATGCCTTCTTCGGCGTAACGTTTATGGAGTGCTTTTATAAACGCTGATTTAACCCAAAATCGGTTGAAGTACTCTTTTGCTCTTAGCATCACCGTAAAGTTAATACTTGATTGATCAAAGGTGTGAAACACCACAAAAGTATCGTAGTCATCAACACCCCATTGATGACTTTTTAAAATCTGTCTGGCAACATCTAAAGTCACTTGCTCAACTTTTTCAAGATCTGAGCCATAATGAACACCCACCTCAACGGGGACGCTGAGTTCTTTTTCGGGATAAAAGTAATTAATGATGCGTGATTTAGACAGCTGACTATTTGGGATGACTATCATGTTATTCGGCAACATTTTTACCCATGTAGAGCGCCAACCAATTTTTTCAACAAAACCTTGGTCGCCACTTTCAAGTTCTATAAAATCGCCAACCCGAATAGGTTTATCAATCACCAACTGAACGCCTGAAAAGAAGTTTTCAAGTGTCGGTTGCAAAGCCAAAGCAACAGCAAGTGAGGTAATGCCCAAAGAGGCAATAATCGGAGTGATTGAAATCCCCAACGTGCCCAATAACACCAATAAGCCAATACAGACTATGGCGCAGCGGATCAAGCCTTTAATAATACTATGACTATTCGAAACCACCACTGAGCGGGCACTGTAATAATCAACGGTGCCAAATAAGAAATGGTCTAAAAATAACACTAAGGCAAAAATACAAATGGCTTTAGCGGTGGCTGCAATGGGTAAGGGGTGTTCGGCCATAAAGCCGGTGATGTTTAATAACTGACCAAAAATGATCACAAGCACCATCATTGTGCACAAGGTCAATGGCGTAGAAAGTGAGTTAACCAGCAAGGTATCGAACACAAAATCAGTTCGTTGGGTCCATTTTTTTAGGCAATAGATAATTACAAACTTTAATAAAAACAGGGTTATGGCGGCTAGTACAGTGCCGCCAATGACGACCAGCCAAGGCTCATTTAGCCATTCATTTTGTATTAGTTCAGTAATCATACTTAGTCCTTAAACCCTAGATACTTGCGATAGCTGCAAGTTATGTACCTAGGCTTTTTGGTTAATAGCTGAATTTTTAGCGGTGAATCACAAATGGTAAGGTGAGCAAAATAAATACAAATAAAAGGTACAAATGTTTATTAAATGTTATCCTTTTGTATCAATAAATTTACACTAAAGGTGTGTTTGTTAACATTTAATAAACCCGAAAATACTTATCTTACTGTTAATTATAGTGTTTTAAATTAGAGCTAATACTTTACTTGTAAATTTTTTGTTTCATTTTCAATTTCGCTCCATTCAATCTAGGCTGGTCACTAATCGGGAACAGTGCAGTCCGGTTACTAGGAAAATACTAAATACATAACAATCTAACGGAGCGTAAACGTGAATTTATCTAAAATCACATTAGCAACTCTTGCTGCTTTTGCTTTGACTCAAGCAACAAGTGCAGTAGCTGCGAACAAGAAATACCTAAACGAACAAACAGGGATTAACCAAGCTTTGCAAACCAATGCGTTATCGGTATTGAGTGCAAATCCTAATCAGTTAGTTGGTTTAGGTGCAGGGAATGATTTAGTTGTATTAAAAGAAATCAAAACCAGTAACGGCAACACCACTCGCCGTTATCAACAGATGTATCAAGGTCTACCTGTCATTGGCGATACGGTTAGCCTTACATTTGATGCTAATGGCCAATTAAAACGTGCACATGGTGCTGCGGTATATGATATTGCCGCCGACATCGATTCTGTCTCTCCGGCTCTTAACAAGAAAAAAGCAATGGCGAAAGGTCTTGCTAACTCACCTGCTGCAATTAAATCCGTTGGGTTAAAAAAGCATAATGAACAATCACGTTTAGCTATTTGGCTAGATGAAGATAGTGTTGCACACCTAGTGTATGAAGTATCTTATGTGACTTATGGTGATAACCCATCTCGTCCGTATCAAATTATTGATGCCAACAGCGGTGAAGTCTTATTCAGCTTCGATAATTTACAACATGCTAGTGCAACAGGCCCAGGTGGTAACTTAAAAACCGGTAAATACATTTACGGTACTGACTTTGATAGCCTAGATGTAACCCAGTCTGGCAACACTTGTACGATGAATAACGCTAACGTAAAAACCATTAACTTAAATGGAAGTACGAGTGGTTCTACAGCATATTCGTTTACATGCCCTGAAAATACCTTTAAAGAAATTAACGGTGCGTACTCACCTTTAAATGATGCGCATTATTTCGGTAACGTTATTTTTAATATGTATAACGATTGGGTAGGCACTGCGCCATTAACTTTCCAATTGAAAATGCGCGTTCATTACGGAAATAACTACGAAAATGCGTTTTGGGATGGCAGTGCCATGACCTTTGGTGATGGCCAAAATACCTTCTACCCACTGGTAAGTCTTGATGTGTCAGCGCATGAAGTAAGCCATGGTTTTACTGAGCAAAATTCAGGGCTTATTTATTCTGGTAAATCAGGTGGTTTGAACGAAGCGTTCTCTGATATGGCAGGTGAAGCGGCTGAGTTTTACATGAAAGGCTCAAACGACTGGTTAGTAGGTCAGGAAATTTTCAAAGGTAACGGTGCATTACGTTACATGAATAACCCAACCCAAGATGGCAGCTCGATTGATCATCAAAACAGTTACTACTCAGGTATGGATGTACACTACAGCTCAGGTGTATTCAACAAGGCATTTTATAACCTTGCAACCACACCAGGTTGGGATACGCAAAAGGCGTTCGTTGTGATGGCACGTGCTAACCAACTTTACTGGACAGCCAGCACAAACTGGGATTTAGCAGGTAACGGCGTAATGGATGCGGCCTGTGATTTAAGTTATGACCCAGCAGATGTACAAGCGGCACTTGCAGCGGTCGGTGTGACTTCAAGCTTAAGTGCGGGTAGTAGCTGTGGCACGACTGAGCCACCTCCGGGCGGTGATGAAGAGCTAACTAATGGCGTTGCGCGCACAGGGATCAGTGGTGCGGCGAAAGAGCAAATGTTCTTTACTCTTGAAGTACCAGCAGACGCAACGAATTTACAATTCAATACAACAGGTGGAAGTGGTGATGCAGACCTTTACGTTATGTATGGCGCAAAACCAACACTGAGCAACTTTGATTGTAAAAGTACTTCATCTACTAGCACAGAAAGCTGCGCTATTAGTAATGTGCAAGCGGGTACTTACTACGTAATGGTAGAAGCGTGGAATCAAATTTCAGGTGTATCACTTACTGGTAGCTTTGATTCGGGCAGCGGTGGTGGTGTAACACCGATTAACCGCACTGAGTCTAACTTAAGTGTTGCTACAAATAGCTGGACTCGTTTCACGCAAGACCTAGATGCGGGTTATTCGTCACTTGATGTAACTATTTCTGGTGGGTCTGGTGATGCTGACTTGTATGTGAACTTTGGTTCGCAATCGACAACATCTAGCTATGATTGCCGCCCATATAAAAATGGCAATAGCGAAACTTGCACATTTACAAACCCACAAGCGGGTACTTGGTATATCGACCTTCGCGGCTACAGCGCTGCAAGTGGTGTAACACTCACCATTTCGGCTAACTAGCCACCCTTTTAGGGAGCTTCGGCTCCCTTTTTTATTAATACAAATAATAAAAGGATTGATTATGACAACCCGCCTAACACAGTGCCTAGTGGGCTTTGCAACATTGTCACTGAGCCAATTAAGTTATGCAGCGAAAGACGAAACAATTTGGGTCACCATTGATGCCCTTGCTGCAGAGCACTTTCAACAAGATACAGTGAGTAAACGTAAACAAAACAGCAATTTTGCGATGCAAAAATCAGCTTTAAATCAAGTTAATTTTATGCGCGTTAACAAGCAGGATATCGCTGGATTAAGTGAATTTATGCACGATAACTATCATCGCTGTGGTGGTTTTGTAGCACATGATTCTTTAGCAGATGCAGAGCTTTATACCCAGCAATTAAATGCGGTATCGAACATTGCGATGAATGCCAGCCTTGTTAACTACAGCATTAATAATGCTGCGACAGTTAACGCGCTAATATCTTCGATTAATACTAGTGAACTGAGTGATACGGTTAATAGCATGATGAACTTTCATAACCGATATTATGCAGTGCAAAGTGGTGTTGATGCAGCAGATTGGTTAAAGAGCCATTGGCAACAAATAGCCAGTAGCCGCAGTGATATAACTGTTGAGTATTTTAACCATAGCTTTTCTCAATCATCAGTTATTGTGACCATTCCTGGTGCAGAAAAAGCAGATGAAATCGTCATTATTGGTGGTCATTTAGACTCAATTAATCAGTCAAATCCAAGTAATGGTCGTGCTCCCGGTGCAGATGATAACGCCTCTGGTATTGCGGTGCTTACACAAACCCTAAAAGCGATTGTAGAAAATAACTACCAACCTCAGCGAACCATTCAAATTATGGGGTTTGCTGCTGAAGAAGTGGGTCTTAGAGGCTCAAAAGATATTGCTCAAAGTTATAAAACACAGGGTAAGAATGTTGTAGGCATGGTGCAGTTTGATATGACTGGTAATAAAGGCAGCAGCACAGATATTGTGATGATGACCGACTACACAAACTCATCGCAAAATCAGTATCTATCGCAGTTGCTCGATGCTTATCAACCCACAGTGAGCTATGGCTTTGATCAATGTGGTTATGGCTGCTCAGATCATGCCTCTTGGTATCAACAAGGATTTGCCGCCTCAATGCCATTTGAATCAACAATGAGTGATATTAACCCATTGATCCACACATCAAATGATGCCCAGTTTGATGCGGCTCACGCGAGTAAATTTGCCAAACTAGCAGTGAGCTATGTTGCTGAAATGGCCAAAAATGCCGGTGATGTGGTGACTGAGCCAACTAATCAGCTTGAAAATGGCGTAGCTATAACGGGTTTGGCTGGCGCAGCAAAAGAGCAGCTATTCTTTACGCTTGAAGTACCTGCAATGAGCAGTAACCTTGAGTTTGTAACTGAGGGGGGCTCCGGTGATGCCGATTTATACGTTAAATTTGGCAGTAAGCCGACCTTACAAGACTTTGACTGTAAAAGCACAACCTCTACAAGTAATGAAAGCTGTGTGATGTCGTCAGTTCAAACTGGCACCTATCATGTCATGGTTGAAGCGTGGAATGAGATTTCGAATGTGTCACTCACGGGAAGTTATAGCACTTCAGGTGGCGGCGAAAACGTTGACCGAACTGAGACAAACTTGAGTGTGGCTACCGGTAGTTGGCAGCGCTTTACTCAACAAATACCGGCAGGCCTTAGTAATTTAACGGTGACGATTACTGGCGGTAGTGGCGATGCAGATTTGTATGTTAACTATGGCTCAGCGTCAACAAGCTCAAATTATCTTTGTCGGCCTTACAAAAATGGTAACGAAGAAAGTTGTCAATTTGATAACCCACAAAGTGGAACTTGGTACATAGATTTACAGGGTTACGGAGCTGCATCAGGCGTGACATTAACGATTCAAGGACAATGATTTAAATGCAATCATACTTTTAACCATGAGGAAGCCTTGCTTCCTCATTTAGTCTTGCCCTTGGCAAGTCAGTTACGTAAAATCTGCCCATCACTTTTAATCTATTGGCGAAGTTTATCAAACAACTTTTCAGTGCCACGGGCCCCCTTGCACTTTCTCTTGATGGATATACTCCTCGGCAGCCACAAATTGACATGGCTGTTGCAGTTGACGATGCCTTAAAAAAACGTCACCAATTAGTGGTTGAGGCGGGCACAGGCACGGGTAAAACCTATGCTTACTTAGCGCCTGCGTTAAAATCAAAAGGCAAAACCATTATCTCAACGGGTTCAAAAGCATTACAAGAGCAGTTGTTTCATCGGGATTTACCCAACTTAGTCAAAGCACTGAGCGCCACTAAAAAAGTCGCCCTTTTAAAAGGACGTGCGAATTATTTGTGTACCTACCGTTTAAGTCAGCATGTTGCGCATGTACCAACAGATGATCCTGATGTAATGCATCAACTCGCGATGGTGGCAAAGTTTGCAAGTGAAACCCGTTCCGGCGATTTAGCAGATTGTATTGGCATAGAAGAAGACGCCAAAGTACTGCCTTATGTTAGCTCAACCGCTGATAACTGTTTAGGTAAAGAGTGCCCCGATTTTCAAGATTGCTATATTCGTAAAGCGCGCTTAAACGCCATGGAAGCTGATGTGGTGGTGATCAACCATCATTTGTTTTTTGCTGATATGGCCGTGAAAGACACGGGTTTTGCTGAATTAATGCCTACCGCAGACGCCTATATTTTTGATGAGGCTCATCAGCTTAGTGAAATTGCCAGTGACTATTTTGGTGAAAGTGTTAGCACTAAAAAGCTGGTGGATTTAATTAATGACTTACGAGCAATATACCGTGCAGATATCCCGGATATGCTGCAATTAGGTAAAACCCTCAACAAGTTAGAAACCAGCGTAGCAGATTTACGCTTACAGTTTGGGGTTGATGGTAGCCGTGGTGATTGGCGTGAAAAGCTGGCCGATAAAGAGATTTGTGCAGCACTGCACCGAGTAATTAGCGACCTCGACTTTTTATACCAAGTATTAAAGTTATGCTTAGACCGTAGCGAAAAAATAGAGCATCCATTTGAGCGTACACTGGCCTTTAAAGGTCAGTTAGAGCGGGTATTTGATACCGCACAAACGGGCTATAGTTATTGGTACGAAACCACTCGCCGATACCTAACGGTAAACATTACACCACTTAATGTATCGGCTAAATTCGCACAAATGATGAAAGACACGGGAGCTGGCTTTGTGTTTACATCGGCCACTTTATCGGTCGATAACGACTTAGCGCACTTTAACGCCAGCCTTGGCTTAAAACCAGCGCAAAGCATGATTGTTGAAAGTCCGTTTGATTATCAACAACAAGCGCTACTTTGCTTACCGCGCTACTTACCTGAGTCTCATGCGAATAATATGCCCCATGCTATTATTAAGTTGACCCTTGAGTTGATAAAATCAGCAAAAGGTCGCTGCTTTGTGCTATTTACTAGCTATCGTATGATGCACTTAGTGGCTGAAGGTTTAACCACACAAATGGATTATCCGGTTTATATGCAAGGGCAAATGTCTAAACGCATTATCCTTGAGAAGTTTACCCGTCACGGTAATGCCGTTTTACTCGGCACAGCCTCATTTTGGGAAGGCGTAGATGTTAGAGGCAGCACATTAAGTTGTGTTATCATTGACAAATTGCCGTTTGCCGCACCAGATGACCCTTTATTGCAAGCAAAAATGCAAGATTGCCAGCTGCAAGGTAAAGACCCATTTGCGCATATTCAATTACCCCAAGCGGTGATTGCATTAAAGCAAGGGGTTGGGCGACTTATTCGCGATAGTAAAGATAAAGGTGTGCTGGTTATTTGCGATAACCGCTTAGTAACACGCCATTACGGCCAAGTATTTTTAAAAAGTTTGCCACCCATGCGCCGCACACGCGATTTATCAATGGCAAACGCGTTTTTAGAACAGATCAATTAGAGTAACTTAGATGATTAAACACAATATTCTTGCCTTAGATGCATCAACTGAAGCGTTATCGCTGGTGCTACATTATCAAGGGCAAACATTTCATCATTTTGAAGAGTGCCCACAGCAGCACAGCCAAAAGATTTTGCCTTTAATTGATGAGTTACTCGCAAAGGCGCAATGTAAATTAACCGATTTAGATGTCATTGGTTTTGGCCAAGGGCCGGGTAGCTTCACGGGCGTGCGCATCAGTGTTGCGATTGCACAAGGTTTAGCTTATGCGGCACGTTTACCTTTGGTTGGCGTATCAACATTGCAGATGATAGCGCAACAAGCATTTGAACAACACCAAGCAAGTGATGTGTTTTCTGCGATTGATGCGCGTATGGGTGAGATTTATTTCGCTCACTACAAAGCAGATGATAATGGCTTAATGCTACTTGTTGATGAAGAGCAAGTTATTAAACCTGAGTTGCTAACGCTACCTGAAACAGCAGCAACTGCGGTGGGTACTGGCTGGCAGACCTATCCTTCGCTTGTTTCAGAACTTGCAAATGTAAGTTTAAATGAAACTATTCTACTGCCTGATGCGAAATACATGCTGGCCTCGGTTGCAACGGCTTTTGCTAACGGTGAAACAGTGACAGCAGCCAATGCACAGCCTAAATATGTTCGTGATACAGTGACTTGGAAAAAGCTACCAGGCCGAGAGTAACTGAGATATTAACTGAGAGAGTAACGGGACTTGCGTGCTCGTCAGTTATGGCACATAATTTAGTCATGTTTGATGTGGAATTACGAGTTTGACTTTACCAATTGGCTCAGGCTTTTATACCGGTGACATTCCCGGTCAATTTAGCCGTAAAAATACCGTTACTGATAAGCCTAAAGCGATATCAGACCAAACGGCTGAGCAAAAATCGTCAACCGAATATGTTAAATCGAGCCCTCAAGCAGTTGCTATTGCCGATGAATTTAAAGCTGAGTCGCAAAACTATCAGCAAACAATTTATGACAAACCAAGTAACCCAAAAATCAGCCGGGCAATTTCAACCTACACCGAATTTGCTAACTTAGAGCGCCGCGCCGAAGTGCAAAGCCTCATTGGCGTTGATGTATATGCTTAGCTAATTGCTAATACTGAATTCACAAAAAAGCCTAAACAAAATGTTTAGGCTTTTTTTATGTTTGGACAGTATTCAATATAAATTACTGTTTAATAAAATCAATCAGCTTGTCGGCAATCGCAGTATTGTTTTGCGAACCGTAGAAATCTTCAGCACGTTTACCATAGGCAAATACTTGTACATCAATAGCCGTGTGACCGCCAGTAGTCCAACCGGTGAAGCTGGCATGATTGATGATATCTTTTACAGCAAGTAGCAGTGCTTTCTCGCCCATTTTTTTAGCTTCGCTAAGCTTAATGCTGTTTGCATCAGTGAATTCGATATCAGAATACTTTTGCCATACTGCTTTTAAGTCATCGCTTTCAAGTAGATCTTTTGTGATAGTGCCAGCTGTTGCTTTAACACCTTTAATCACCTCAGTTTCCCACTTATATTGACCATGAGCACCAAGCGTTAAACCACCTGTTGAGTGATCGGCGGTGATAACCAGTAGAGTATCTGGGTTTTTATCTACATACGCTTTTGCTTGTTCAATTGACTTAGCAAAGTCGTCCATTTCACCCATCACACAAGCAATATCGTTTGCATGACCACACCAATCAATTTGGCTACCTTCGATCATCACAAAAAAACCTTTGTCGTTTTGACCATCAAGTAAATCAAGTGCTTTAGTTGTCATTTGCGTAAGGCGCGTTGGATTTTCGTCAAGCGCAAACGGTAAACCTACTTCAGCGAATAAACCAAGTGCAGGAACTTGTTTTAAGTCACTCATTGCTGCGAAGTCATCGCTGTATTGATAACCTGCAGCTTTAAACTCCTCAACTAGATTACGGTCTTCACGAACATAATATTTAGTGCCGCCACCTAACATTAAATCAACCGGTAATTTACCTGCGATTTTGTTATCGATATAGTCGTTAGCAATCTCGTCGTAGTTGCGGCGTGATTCGTTGTGCGAAGCAAAGCTTGCTGGTGTGGCATGATTGATTTGCGAAGTAGCTACGAGTGCTGTTGTCATACCGCGTTCTTTTGCAACTTCAAGCATGGTTTTTACTGGTTTTTTATCAGTATCAACGGCAATTGCGCCATTATAACTTTTATGACCACTACTCAGTGCTGTTGCACCTGCTGCGCTGTCTGTTACATAGGTATGATCATCAGGGTAGGTATGTGCCATACCACGTAAAATAGTATCGAAAACAGTTGGGTCAACAACTTTAGTATTCGGATCATCTTTAAAGTAACGATATGCAGTTGTGTACGCCGGGCCCATACCATCACCAATCATATAAATGATATTTTTTGGTGCTGATTCAGCCATTACTGAGCCTGCTGAGCATAATAATGCTAAAAGACTTAATTTTAATTTCATTGATGTAACCTTATTATTGTGCCCTTATTTATACTGCGAGGATTATTGTATACTAGCCAGACGATAAATAAACGCCTTTAAGTTGAAACGCTTAATAAATAGGAGCAATTGTGCAACCTTTTTCTTTTCAAACTGGCACTCAGGCAATGCATGGCCTAACCTTTGGTCATGGCGAAGAAGTTGTGATTGCCTTACATGGTTGGCTTGATAACGCACATAGTTACATACCTATGTTACAAAATGTGCAGCTTAATCAGCGTTGGTATTGTCTCGATTTTCCTGGCCATGGTTTATCTGATTGGCGAAGTAGTGATGCCCACTATTACTTTATTGACTATATTGATGACGTATATAAGTTCATTGAGTCACTTGATGTAACGAAAGTGCACTTAGTTGGCCACTCAATGGGGGCCATGGTTGCCGGGGTTTTTGCCAGCTGTTTTCCTGAGAAGGTGGTATCGGTAAACTTTATTGAAGGAATAGGCTGCGTTACAACAAACAGCAATGAAGTGAGCAGCCAACTTCGTAAAGCAATTTTAAATAGAGCGCGTGTAAACACTAAAGGGCCTCGTGCATTTGACTCAATAGCGCACATTATTAGTGCAAGGCTTGCAAGTGGGGATCTTGAATACCCACAAGCTGAGCTATTAATGACACGCAATAGTTACGAAAAAGCAGGGAAGTGGTATTTAACAACCGATCCAAAGCTTAAAAATCACTCAGGATTTCGCTTTGATGAGGCACAATGTATTGCAACCATCAAACAAATAAACGCACCATGTCAGCTTATCTTAGGGGATAAGGGGTATCCTTTTGTGAAAGATAACCTAGAGGCATATGGTAAATATTACAAGGAGTTAAAAATTCATGAGATACCTGGAGGTCACCATTGCCATATGCAAAGTCCTGCATTAACCTTAGAGCACATTCATGCATTTATTGGGCAGTATAAAGCAAGTTAATTGTATAATTGCACCAAATGTGGGATTATCTGCACCATTAGAGTATTTACTCCATTGAGAAACGGCCTTAGTTAGATTAAGGTTATTAAAAAAATATAATTATAAACAGGAGCTAAGAGTGGAAAAAATCTGGCTTAAACGCTACCCAGAAGGTATGCCTGAAACAATCGACCCTGAGCATTATCACTCGCTACTCGACTTGTTTGAAAAAAGTTTTGCTGACTATAGTGACCTTCCAGCCTTTACCAACATGGGTAAAGTGTTGACCTATAGTGAGTTAGACAGTGCTACAAAACGTGTTGCGTCGTACATTCAAAATGATCTTGGTCTGAAAAAAGGCGATAAAGTAGCGGTTATGATGCCGAACCTACTGCAAACGCCTGTGACTATTCTAGGTGTTCTTCGTGCAGGCTGTGTAGTGGTAAACGTAAACCCACTTTACACGGTACGTGAATTAGAGCATCAACTAAATGACTCTGAATCATCAGCAATTTTCATTCTTGCTAATTTTGCAGATACTCTAGAAAAGGCTTTACCAAAAACCAACGTTAAGCACATCGTGGTTACCCAAGTAGGTGACATGGTGGGTGGCCTTAAAAAGCACATCGTTAACTTTGTGGTTAAGCACATTAAAAAAATGGTACCTAGCTACTCATTGCCAAATGCAATTAAATTTGCAGATGCACTTGCTGGTAACGAAGCAACCTACAAAAAGCCTGATGTTGATTTAAACGACCTAGCATTTTTACAATACACTGGTGGTACTACGGGTGTATCTAAAGGTGCAATGCTATCGCATGGCAACATGGTTGGTAACCTTGAGCAAGTATCGGGCTGTTTAGATAACGTGCTTGAGCGTGGCAAAGAAGTCGTTATCACGGCACTACCGCTTTATCATATCTTTGCTTTAACAGCTAACTGCCTAACATTTATGAAATATGGTGGTTTAAATGTACTTATTACAAACCCACGCGATATGCCGGGTTTTGTAAAAGAGTTAGCACAACACAAATTTACTGCGGTAACGGGTGTAAATACCTTATTTAATGGTTTACTAAATACCCCGGGTTTTGCTGAACTTGATTTCTCAAGCTTAAAAATGTCACTTGGCGGTGGTATGGCGGTACAGCGTCCAGTTGCTGAAAAATGGCAAGCTGTAACTAAAACCAAATTAATGGAAGGTTATGGTTTAACTGAGTGCGCGCCACTTGTAACTGTAAGCCCATATGATCTTGATGGTTATAACGGCTCAATTGGTTTACCAGCACCAAGTACTGACATTAAACTAATGCTTGAAAACGGCGAAGAAGCAGCGAAAGGTGAGCCAGGCGAGCTTTGGGTTAAAGGCCCACAAGTTATGCAAGGTTACTATAACCGTCCAGATGCAACAGCTGAATGCTTAAAAGACGGTTGGTTTGCAACCGGTGATATTGCAACTTACGATGATGAAGGCTTTTTCTACATTGTTGATCGTAAGAAAGACATGATTATCGTATCTGGCTTTAATGTATTCCCTAATGAGATTGAAGAAGTTGTCGCAATGCACGATGGTGTGCTTGAAGTAGCTGCTATCGGTGTCCCGCATGAAGTAAGTGGCGAGCAAGTTAAAGTTTTTGTCGTGAAAAAAGATCAATCTTTAACTGAAAAAGATATAATAAAGCATTGTCGTGATAATTTAACGAACTATAAGGTGCCTAAACTCGTTGAGTTTAGAGATGAATTACCAAAAACCAACGTTGGTAAGATTCTTAGAAGAGCCTTAAAGGACGAAGAGAAATAATAAAAGCCGGCATTAGCCGGCTTTTTTATGTAAAACAAAGGGGTGTAAGTGCAATACCAACTGATCGAAACGCAAAATCAGTTAAATGATTTTGTAGAAAAAATAATAGGAAAACCAGTATTAGCAATTGATACTGAGTTTATGCGCCGCCGCACCCTGTACCCTGAAGTTGCACTTATTCAAGTATATGATGGTGAGCATTTAGCGTTAATCGACCCACTGGCAGAGTTATCGCTCTATGATTTTTGGCAAGTACTTAAAAACCCAGAGGTGTTAAAAGTACTGCATTCACCGTCAGAAGATATTGAAGTATTTCAAAAGTACGCTGGCTTTGTACCAAAACCGCTATTTGATACCCAATTTGCATTGCAAATTTTAGGTCATGGTAACTGCATGGGCTTTGCGCATATGGTCAAAGAGTTACTAGATATCGAAATTGATAAAAGTGAATCGCGCACTAATTGGTTGCAGCGCCCGCTTACAGAAAAACAGCTAGATTATGCCGCTGCCGATACCTTTCATTTACTCCCATGCTTTGAAATTATTAAAAAACAAATTGATGAAGCAGGCTTTTTTGACATTGTGATCAGTGAAAGTGAGTTAGTCGCGCAAAAACGTGCTTATCAAACACCTGCAGAGCAGCTTTACAAAGACATTAAAAATGCTTGGCAGTTACGACCGCATGATTTAGCGGTATTACGTGAACTTGCTAAGTGGCGCCGTGAAAAGGCAGAGCGCAAAAATCTTGCTCTTAACTTTGTGTTAAAAGAACATAACTTGGTTGAAATAGCTAAACGTAAACCAGTAAGTCTTAATGCACTTCGCCGCGTTCCGGGTGTTGAGCCAATGGAAGTAAACCGTTCTGGTGTTGAAATTTTAAAATGCATCGAACTGGGTAAAGCGGTTGCGCCAGAAGAGCAACCTGCACAACTTAAACGACTTATTGATTTTCCGGCATACAAAAAAGCCGCTAAAGATATAAAACAAAAAATTACCAAAGCTGCTAAAGCAAATGGAATCCCAGAAGATGTGCTTGCATCTAAAAAGCAAATCAATCAATTGATTAGTTGGAATTGGAAGCTAGATGCACAAGAGCGTAAAGACAGTTCAAAGCCCGACTTATTAAACTCGTGGCGTTACGAACTGGTTAAAGACACCCTTAAAGAGTGGGATAACTAAAAATTTGGCTCTAAGCAATTGCTCAGAGCTTAGAGCCATAAAATTTGTCGCGTTTATTACTTACTTGCAGCCATTGTAATAGGTTGTAATCGTATCGTTTTAATCTGTGCATTTGTTTTGATGTTAAACAATAAAAAGGAGCAAATATAATAAACCTAGGACCTATTATAAATATGCAGCTTAAACCAAACTTTGAGTAATGCTGAATCAATTTTATTTCTTGCGCTGCAATGTAGTGGTGCCCCCAAATTGAATGATAATAAATACCGTGTCGGCAAACAGTAAGAGCATGTTTGCAGTTAATTGCCAGAAAGAACAAAACCAGCGCGATAAAAAAGCACAGCGCAGCGATTAGCTCATAAATAATATGCTGTGGAGAAAAAAGCTTTAACAACATCAATGTGAAAAACAATATTAAGGCTAAAAAAGAATAAACCTTTTTTTCTGACCTTTTCTTAAGATTTAGAACTTTCATACTCATCCCTTGAGATTTTTATAGCTTAATGCTACCTCTCCAAGAATTTAAAGCAATCTGCCAAAAAAATGAAAATAGGGACAAGTGTTCAGCTTTTATTATTATTTTTTTATCTATGTTTTTTACTAGGAATGATGAATAATATATTTTTAATCAATATATTATGTGGTTGTGAGGGCTGGTTTATAGCCGCATTGAAACAACTTGAAATTGACCAAAGGTCAGAGCAGGTTAATGCAAAAAAAGTGAATAATGTTATTTGTAGATAACTTAATATCAGCTTATTATTAGTACCAATTAAACTTACTATACTGAAAAATAAAGGAAGCTTCGTTATTGCTTACAATAAAGTGAATAGTAAGTAATATGGCATGCAACTAATAGCTGCATGCCTATTTAACCGACACAGACGAATAAAAAAACGGATTTTATAAGTATAAAAAACAAACAGTGTCAGTGTTGATTTCTTAGGTTTTTAGTATGAAATTCACTTACTTTTAAACAAACAATTAATTCAGACTAGAGATCAAAATCAATTACTTATTTAATAAAATCTTATCCAGATTTTGTTTTGATTTCGCAACGCTTTGTAGCGGTGTTAGTCCACTTGGGTATTCTTCTTGCTCCAGCACTAACCACTTGGTGTTGCCGTACGACTCTAAAGTGTCGATGATGGCAGGCCAATCAATGTTGTTTTCGCCGATAATCGGGCTCATGTTGCTACCTTCTATCGTACGTACTTTGATGTGCGTAGCAAGTGTGCGGTTAGGGTACTGTTTAATGAAGTAAATTGGATCTTTAGCTGCGTAATTAACCCAGCCAATATCTAACTGCAATGGCATGGTCTTGGGTGTATTACTGGCAATATAATCCCAAAATGTAGCGTTATTAAATGCATTAAACTCTTTATTATGATTGTGAAAACCGATCTTCATATTAAAGCGAGTTGCATAATCACTAACTTTAGTGAGCTCTTTAACCAGTGACTTAACCCCTTCAGGATGCCATGCTCGCTCATCCCAAGGTACATACAGTGTGGTAACACCAAGGGTTTTGTAAAACAGTAGGGTGCTATCAATAGTGCTTTCGGTGAGAGCATCAAAGCCGATGTGGGCACTACTGGCAACTAAACCTAATTCAGAGAGCTTTGCTTTTAAGGTCGCTGGGTTATCAGAATAAGGGCCAAAATCTCCGGCAAACTCAACGCCGTCAAATCCCATTTCGGCAAGTGATTTAAGCGTACCATGAAAGTCATTTTTTAAGGTGTCTTTGACTGACCACAATTGCACACTCACTGGCAGTTTTGCGAATAATTGACCACTAAATACAAGGCTAATAATGAGCAATAAAATGCGGGTTTTAAACATACTCAAATCCTAAAAAAGCAGGGGAGTGACCCCCTGCATTAAATTGTGTTATTAAACAACACAAGGGGGAAAGTTAATCGGTATAGGCGTACTCGCTTAAACCAAGCTCAGCTAAAACCTGATCTAAATGGGCTTTTGCTTCATCTGAAGGCCCTGGGTAATCACCAGCAATAGGAACATTGCCTAAGTAGCCTATGTCTTTACAGCCTTCTGGCGTACAGAAAAAAGCAGCGAGCACTAATTCTTTAAAGCGTAAAAAAGCTTTACCAATACGCTGAAATTGCAGAAGTGTTTGCTCGTTTAAAAATGCAATATCGTCTAAAATCGCACGATGTTGCTTTTCGTTAAGCGCAACAAATTGCTTTTTAAAGCGAAGCTGCGCTTCATCGTTAAGCCACGCTAGAGAGTTTAAAATTTTAATTCTATCGCGTTGTTGGCCTTCATAAGGCGCGCTCACCCACTCATTAATAACTGCCGGTACTTCTAACTCACTGGCTGAAGGAATAGCGCCTTCGCGTGGCACAATGTAATCAGCTAATAATGCTACTAACGTAAGCTCGTCTGCGGTTAAGGTTAGTGGCCAAGGTGATTCTGGTGGCATCACCAAATTAGGGTCTTGACCATAGCCTTTAGCGGTCACAGGCTTAATATCTAAATCAGGCCAATGCTCTTTTGCAGAGACTGCACCGTCATCTTCAAGTGCTTTTGTGCAACCTGCAGTTAAACCAACCGCCGAGCCTGCAGCTAATAAGCCAAGCCATTTTAAAGACTCACGGCGGCTCATGTTAGAAACATAGTTATATGAGTCGTGTTCGTTACGATGATGCATAATTAAAGTACCCCGTTATCAATTTGTTGAGCAAGCCAAGTTGAATTACGCATTGCCAGTGTCATGATGGTGAGCGTACAGTTTTTATGAGGGTTAGAAGCAAATACGCCCGCATCCATTACAAATAGGTTATTACAATCCCATGTTTGACCCCATTGATTGGTGACCGAGTCTTTCTTCGAGTTACCCATTCGTGTGGTGCCCACTTCGTGGATGATTTCGCCACCTTTTGAAATTGCCTTTTCAGCAGGCGGGAGTTCGCCAACGGTCGCACCCATGTTTTCTAGGATTTGTTTCGCGGTTTTTAAACCATGTTCGATTTGCTTTAACTCTCTGTCAGACCACTTAAAGTGAAACTTTGA
Organism: Pseudoalteromonas sp. OFAV1; assembly: GCF_021532595.1. Classification (NCBI taxonomy): domain Bacteria; kingdom Pseudomonadati; phylum Pseudomonadota; class Gammaproteobacteria; order Alteromonadales; family Pseudoalteromonadaceae; genus Pseudoalteromonas; species Pseudoalteromonas sp. OFAV1. The sequence goes on along the minus strand of NZ_JAKGBG010000037.1, from coordinate 15,976 downwards.
TACCGGAATACCCCATTTGTCTTTAACGTTTTCGTCAATCTCCATGTAGGTATCTTTGTTCGGTAACATCTCACCACGCAGGGCAAAGCCAACGTAAGAGCCATATGCATCACGAATTTGTTGTTTAAGGGCAGGGCCATAGCCTTGTTTATCACCCGACACCCCTGAGCCCGGCTGACCAAAGCCACTGCCAATTTCAAAGTGATAACCACGTGGGAAATCTAATTCATTGTTAGCTTGTGCTTGATGACCCCACCAAGGAATAAATAAGTGGTTAGCGGTATGTCCATCTTCGTTGTAACGCGGGCGACCTTTAAGTGCCGGAATTTGCGCACCTAACCATGCACCCGTCGAATCCATTAAATTTCGACCTACTTGGCCACTTGAATTAGCAAGGCCTTTCGGGTGCTTTTTATTCTTTGAGTTTAATAAAATACGTGCTGATTCACAGGCGCTGGCGGCTAAGATAACCACATCGGCATCAATAGCGTGTTCGGTTACTGTGTGTTTATCAACATAAGTGACGCCAGTGACTTTACCTTGCTCATCAACCTTAACTGATTTAACCATAGCATCGGTAATGACTTTTAAGTTTCCGGTGGCTTTTGCCATTGGCAGTAATGATGTCGTAGTTTGGAAAGCAGCACCAATTGAGCAACCAGAGCCACAAGGTGTTGCATAAAAACACGCCATGCGATCATCTTTCGGACGAGTTAATACAGCGCGATGCATCGGCACTGCTTGAATGCCCATTTTCTTTGCAGAAGCGGCAATTAGAAGTTCAGGCACACGCGGTTTTGGTGGCGGCTGTAAAATACCCGGTGACGAATCTGGCATATCTTCATGGCCTGTATTAGTGCCACATACGCCAACAAGCTCTTCTGTTTTATCGTACCAAGGTGCTAAATCAGCGTATTCAAATGGCCAGTCGGCACCGTGACCATCACGGCTTTTACCTTTAAAATCGTGCTCACTAAAGCGTAATGAATAGCGGCCCCAGTGGTTTGTTCGACCACCTAACATACGGGCGCGCCACCAATAAAAGTCGCTACCTTTGGCGCTGGTGTATGGCTCATCAGGTACTTGCCAGCCGCCATCAACGGTTGCATCGTAAAAGCCAAAGTTTTTGTCTTTGTTACCTGCACCCATAAGTGGGGCTTCGTTGTTACGACGAAACATCGGGCTTTCTGTTTTCGGGTCATAATTACGGCCCGCTTCAAGTAATAACACCTTGTGACCAAGCTTGGTTAACGTGTATGCGGCCATTGCACCGCCAGCACCAGAGCCAACAACTAATACCTTATGTTTAAAATCAGACATCTTATAGCTCCTTGATTTTTATATTTTTAAACCACACTTTGTCACCATGGTCTTGAAGCCCGATATGACCTTGTTCAGCCGTTGCAAAGTTTTTCCAGGTTGCAAACTTACTGCCTTTTACAAGGGTGTTCCATGTTGTACTGCCAATTACAATGCTGGTGGTGCTAATACCGTTTTGCCAAACTTGTAAGTGGTTGTCTTGCATTTTAATGCGTACATGGTTCCAGCTATTTGCTGGTTTGTGCGCCGCAACTGGCGCAGCAAATAAATCGTAAATTGACCCTGCTAAGTGCGAGTCAATTTCGGTATCTGGGTGTTCTTCGTTATCGATAATTTGAATTTCAGGTGCATGAGAGTAAATCATCTGTCCGGTTTCATCAGCTAAGACAAAAATACCGCTATTGCCTTTAGTAGAGATTTTCCAGTCAATCTGTAATTCAAAGTTTTGGTACTGCTTTTTAGTAAGCAGATCACCGCCACCTTTGGTTAATGTCATAGCGCCATCTTCAACGACCCATGCAGGATTTAAAGATTCGCTTTTAAAATTACGCCACTGCGACATATCTTTGCCGTCAAACAACAACTGCCAGCCAGCTTGCTTTTCTTGTTGTGTTAGCTGATTGTCAGCCGCATTAGCGAGTGCACAGCTACTAACGGTGAGCATTAAAGTCAGTGCTTTAAGAGATTTAAACATAGTGTTCCTCGACGATTTACTTGCTTAAGGCGCACATTTTTCGGTGCGTTTGTTGTTATTAATTACTAAATGCAACCCAATGAATGCGACGATTAAAATAATTGGGAAGATCAGTAGGTTTTGTAATACAGCCTGTCCGGCTAAGATTTCAATTTGTTCAGGGCTTGCGCCACTTGCTTCTGCTGATGAGCGTGCCGTATCTATCCAGCTACCAATTACAGGGTTCCAGATGCTCATAGCAAACATGCCTGCACCGCCCATTAACGACATACCCAGCGCTCCTGACTTTGGAATGTATTCAGCAACGCAGCCAAGCATGGTCGGCCAAAAGTAGGTAACGCCAAGTGCAAAAAGCATCGCTGCTAGATAAATCATGCTGCCCTCGGCCTGACTCATCATAAAAATCCCCAAGCTTGCACAAATGGCAGAGCCAAGTAACACACCGGTAGGATTAAGCCTATGTACAATTGGTCCTGCAAAGAAGCGACCAACAGCCATTAAGCCGGTGATCAGGGCTAACACCACCATAGGAGAGGCGCCTGAAGACCCTAAAATACGCTCAATCCATTGTTGTGTGCCAAACTCAGTGGTTGCGGTGAATGTCATGCAGGCAATTAAAAAGATGTATAACGGCGTGAATAAGTGGCGAATATTGCTGCTAGTTGAGTGAGTACGTGTATCAAAGCGTGGAAACTGCGCTTTGATCAGCATAGCGCCATAAATAACCGTAGGAACTAAAATTAAAGCCACTTGCCATTGCCAGTTTAAACCCGCTCCCGACATAAAATTCGACGCAAGTGCGCCTATCACAATGCCTCCAGGGAACCAAACATGAAAACGGTTTAGCATAGTGGTGGTGTTTTTAGGGTACATTTCTGCAATTAGTGGGTTACAGCCCGCTTCAACAGCCCCGTTGGCAAAACCAATTAAAAAGGTAGAAACCAGTAAGCCCCAAAAACCATCAGCTGTTATCGTCAAAACAAGACCAAGTAAATGACAGATAAACGCTAACGCCACTAATTTCTTCGCGCCAATGGCATTATAAATAATACCGCCGACCATAGTCGCAACCGGAAAACCTAAAAATGCCATGGCATTAACCCAACCTAATTCGGTGTCGGTTAAGCCAAACTCACTGCCAAGTTGACCCAAAATACCAGCACGGATGGCAAAGGTCATAGAGGTCACAATCAGTGCTATACAGCAAAGCCGAAAGACAATGCGGTTATAATTATTGTTGTCCATATTGTGTGTCCTGTGTGTTCAATTGTTGTCGGTTTTATAAACCTAAAATTCGATTATTACGCTCAGTGTTTGTTGCGCCACTGGCAAAATCGTCAAAGGCTTTGTCTGTTGGGTTTATCAAGTGTGCTTTAATAAACTCAGCTCCTTCTCTTGCCCCATCTTCTGGGTGCTTTAAGCAACATTCCCATTCAAGTACAGCCCAACCGTCAAAACCATATTGAGTTAACTTGCTAAAGATTTGCTTAAAATCTACTTGGCCATCACCTAAAGAACGAAAACGCCCCGGTCGGTCTTGCCAGTTCTGAAATCCGCCATAAACACCTGAGCGGCCATTTGCGATAAATTCGGCATCTTTGACATGAAATGCCTTAATGCGCGAATGATAGATATCGATAAACGCTAAATAGTCGAGCTGTTGCAATACAAAATGGCTCGGATCATAAAGAATATTAACGCGTGGGTGATTATTGGTTGCTGCTAAAAAGCGCTCAAATGTCACACCATCATGTAGGTCTTCACCCGGATGCAATTCATAACACACGTCCACGCCATACTCGTCAAAGCAATCTAAAATGGGTAACCAGCGCTTAGCAAGTTCACTAAAGCCTTGTTCAACAAGCCCTTGAGGACGCTGTGGCCACGGGTAAAAGGTATGCCATAAAAAAGAACCTGAGAACGTCGCATGGGTGGTTAAGCCAAGGTTGTTACTCGCTTTCGCAGCTAGCATTAGTTGTTCTGTTGCCCATTTGGTACGCGCAGCAGGGTTACCTTTTACATGTTCTGCGGCAAAGTTATCGAACATTTCATCGTAGGCAGGGTGTACAGCAATTAGCTGACCTTGCAAATGCGTTGATAACTCTGAAATTGTAAGTCCATACTCTGTGGCAATACCAGTGACTTCATCGCAGTATTGCTGGCTTTGAGCTGCTTTTTCTAAATCGAAAATGTCTGGGTTTGAGGTTGGCACTTGAATCGCTTTGTAACCTAAACCGCTTGCCCACTCACATAAACCTTTAAAGTTATTGAACGGGGCTTGCTCTGAAATAAACTGCGCCAAAAATATTGCTGGCCCTTTGATTTTATTCATTCTTTATTATCCAATCTGTAATTTGTGCCATTTAGTGTCTTGTTTTGAAGAAGCTACAACGTGCTCAATAAACGCCATACCGCGCACGGCATCTTTAATGCCTGGTACATCAAATGCAAAATTTGTCGCGTTGTCGCCTTGCTTAAAGGCATGAATTTGTGCTGCAAAATTGCGGTAAATATTGGCGAATGCTTCAAGGTAGCCCTCTGGGTGACCGGCAGGGGTGCGCAGGGCATTTTGAGTGTCAGGGTGTAATTCTCCCACGCCAGCTCTTAGTAACGTAGCTGCTTGATTATGGCCTCTTAGCCATAAGCTATTAGGCTCAAGTTGCGACCATTCAAGACTGGCTTTATCGCCATAAATACGCAGGCGTAAATTGTTTTCATCGCCAATAGCAACTTGGCTTGCCAGTAAAACGCCCTTACAACCATTATTGAATCTAAGTAGCACGGTGCCATCATCATCAAGGGCTCGGCCTTCAACTACATGGTTTAAATCGGCGCAAAGCTCGGTGATTTCGAGATCAGAAACATACTCGGCTAAGTTAGCTGCATGCACGCCAATATCGCCCATACAACAACTAATGCCAGACTTACTGGTGTCTAAACGCCAGCTCGCTTGTTTTGAGCCTTCGTCTTCGCTGTGCGCTAACCAACCTTGGGTGTACTCAACAATGACTTTTCGTATGATGCCAAGCTCACCAGCTTTAACGCGATGCTTGGCTTCTTTTACCATTGGGTAACCGGTATAAGTGTGGGTCAGTCCATATAAAACTTGCTGTTTTGCAATAATGCTTTGTAATTGCTCTGCTTCTGCGAGAGTGAGTGTTGCAGGTTTATCTGATAACACGTGAAAGCCGTGCTCAAGCGCCATTTTCGCGACCGGGAAATGCAAATGGTTTGGCGTGACAATAGCCACAAAATCGATACGCTCATCAGCGGGTAATTTTGCTTCTTCGGTAAATAGTGTCTGGTAACTGTCGTAGCAGCGGCTGCTATCAAGCCCGAGTAGTTCGCCGGTTGCTTTACATTTGTTTGCGTCTGAACTGAATGCGCCTGCAACAAGCTCTATCATTCCATCTAATCGCGCTGCAATTCGATGAATAGCGCCAATAAAGGCTCCATCGCCACCGCCTACCATTGCCATGCGGATCTTAGCTTTGCTCATCTTAAGCGCTCCTAATTTAAATAGCGTCGGCTACTGTTAATATCATGTTATTGATAATAGGAAAGCTTAAGCGATAAGCGCTAATAAAAATTCGGTTGACAATGCAACAAAATCGGCGTTTAAAATATATAGAATTGTTCTTTATAGAGACAAATTAAAGCGATGGATATTCAAGAAATAATTAAAAAAGCTGGCGTAAATCAGCTGATTGCTGCATTTGATTTACTGCCAGATATCCTTTTTTGGGTAAAAGATACAGATAGTAGAATCGTGCATTGTAATCAGCATTTTATTGAGCATCAGGGTTATAAAACACTGGAGCAAATATTGCTAAAAACTGACTTTGATTTTTCGCCAAAGCACCTCGCGTTTCAGTACGTCAATGATGATAAACGGGTGATGGAAGGCTACATAGTAACTGACCGTTTAGAGCTTAACCAAACCCAACAAGGTGAGCTTGGTTGGTTTTCTACATCAAAGCATGCTTTAAAAGATCACGATCGTAATGTGATTGGCACCTATGGGGTGACCCGACATTTACAAAAAACCTCAAAAGCGCTTTCTCATGTCAGGGCAATTGAAGAGCCGGTAAAATTTATTCGTGAGCATTTTCATCGTCAGATCAGTATTGATGAATTGGCAGAGCTTGCACACTTGTCGGTTAGCGCTTTAGAGCGTCGTTTTAAAAAGCACTTAGCAAAAACACCCAATCAATTTATTAACGAAGTGCGTCTCGAAAATGCCCGTAAGCTACTGATTGAAACGCGACTGCCCATTTCACAAGTCGCTTATCAGTGCGGGTTTTCTGAACCGAGTTACTTCAGCAAACAATTTCGGCGTTTGTTTGGTGAAATACCTTCGCAAATGCGTGAACAATTAGACGATTAAATTGCCTCTCTCGCCATTAGAATAGCCCCTTGCTCTGCACTGGCAAGGGCGGGAGTTAAATGCGCTTTACCGGCATCAGTTAAGTAAGGCGTGATGGCACTGGCAATGCCGCCCATCAAGGTGACTTTTGTAATACCTTGTTTTTCAAAGTAAGTGATATAGCGCGCAATGAATGCACACGCTTCACTGATTAATTGCTGACAAAAAGCGTCGTCTGAATGACTAAAAACAAGCGGCGCAAATTTGGCAAGTTCAGCAGGGCGAGCCGATATTAAACGTTGACTTAACGCTTGGCTCGAGTGGCAGTTAAGCTGGGTGAGCAGGGCATCTACAGCCGCTGAACTTTTTTCAACACCATCAAGAACTTCAAATGCTTTTCGGCAAAGTTGTAAACCTAACCAACCACCACTGGCACCATCGCTCAGTAATAACCCATAACCCCCTAATTCGCTAAATTGGTTTTGCAGCTGGTAACCCGCACAAAAGCCCGTACCAAGAATAATCACCGCGCCATCATGGTGTTGATGTGCGCCTTTACAGGCAATCAGCATATCTGTTGAGAGGGTAAACTTGGCAAAAGGGTGCTGCCATTTGGTCATGGCTTGGTAAGCTGAGTCGATATTAGCTCCGGCAAGTCCTGCATGCACATAAGTGTTTTTTAGCTCGCTTAGGGCAAGCCCAGCCACATGAAAAGCATGTTCAGTGGCGTGGAGTATTGATTCTTGGCTTTGTTGGCAGTTGGTGGCCACGTTTGCAGAGCCACTTATAGCTTCGCTGAGTAGAGTGCCGTTTTCGTTTTCTAAACGGACTTTACACTTACTGCCACCGCCATCAATTCCTAAAAAATACGTTGCTTTGCTTGCCATGCTTAATCCTTTGAAAGAAGCTTTTTGATAGCCTCAGCGTTAATTGCACCATTTTCGTTATGCACGCATGAGTGTACATGCACAGATGCATGTGCTGAATGATTTTCTATTAATTGCCAAAGAGCTTCCGCGTTTTCTAAAGTAACGCCACCACCCATAACAATTTCAATTTGATTAGCGCAGTGCGCTAAGTATGTGTTGAGCAGCTTGTAGCCATCTACGGCACTTTGGCCGCTTTGCCACGGCGTGCCTGCTGTTAAAACGCGATCAACGCCTAAGCTAATGAGTTTATCAAGTGCGCTTAACGGGTTTGTTAGGCTATCGAATGCACGGTGAAAGGTCACCATCAGGCCATGCTGTTTGGCTGTGGCAACTAAAGAGCGGGTCACCTCTAAATCAAGTTTGCCATGCTTTACTGCACCGAATACCACCCCATGCACCCCCGCATTAGCTGCCATTATTATTTGTTTTTCCATTAATTTGTGACTCTCGGCACTAACAATAAAATCACCAGCTTCAGGGCGGATCATCACCAATAACTCTGCGCCATTAGTTAGGCTTTTTACAGCACAGTTAATCGCATTTACACTTGGTGTTAGGCCACCTAAGTGTAAATTACTGCATAGCTCAAAACGGCTTACACCTAAGTTGCCAGCCATTAAAACATTGTTTGTCAGCTGCTTTGTGTCTGTTTCATTTAAGCAGACTTCAAGAATTTTACCATTGCTCATTGTTATTTGTTTGCCATTTTTATTGCACCAGCTTTAAAGTATCTATTTAAGAACCATAATGATAGTATTGTTTCTGTTACTATTTTAATTTGAAATCAGTGGCTTATTATTTAGTTCCTATTTTAAATGCAAGAGTTTTTGACTGTATAAACTTGTGATTCACTATAAAACATAAATTACAAAAAATAAGATAAAATATTCTTAACGCCGATTTTGTCATATCTGTCACCGAATTTTTATTATCACTTTTTGACCACCTCCCCCTATTCTGAGTTTGAGTTTAACAAGCTGTTAACTACCAAAAATCAGTTTAAAAACCGACAACAATAAATCGTTTTTGTAGAGGCTAAAGCCTCATAAACAAAAACCGAACACACAACTGGAGATAGGCATGGGCAAGCAAACTGTAATAAAAACAAAAGGACAGGGACGGCATTTCAAGCGTAATGCAATTTTGATTTCGCTACTGGCTGCAGTTAATACAAGTTACGCGGCAGAGCAAGTAAATGATGATGTAGAAGTGATTGAGGTACGTGGTATTCGTTCTTCAACCGCAGAAAACTTAGCAATAAAACGACTTTCAGCTGCAACTGTCGATGCAATTACAGCAGAGGATATTGGTAAATTTCCTGATAAAAATGTCGCTGATTCATTGCAACGTGTATCGGGCGTTTTGATTGACCGCGATGGTGGCGAAGGTAGCCGTGTTAGTATTCGTGGTACGTCACCTGATTGGACACTTACCCAATTAAACGGTAACTATATCGCTTCATCAGGTTCAGGTACTCCTACCCGTAGTTTTAATTACACGCTATTGCCATCAAGCATGATCAAAAGTGTAGAAGTATACAAAAGTGCTGAAGCTCGCATTGATGAAGGCGGTATTGGTGGTACAGTTATTTTACACACCCGTAAACCACTTGAAATGGAAGCAAACTCAGGGGCGTTAAGCGCAGAGGTGACTTACGATGATGTGTCTGAAGACACTAAGCCGCAAGTTAATGTGCTGTATTCATGGAAAAATGACGACGAAAACTTTGGTGTGCTTGCCGGATTTACTCGTCAAGATCGCACCGTAACAACCATCACTAACAACGCATCACACTGGCGTTTTCACTCAGATACCGTTGAAGGGGCAGAGCGCCCAGCGCTGGTAGACCAAGCCATAGGCGAAGTGTACAACAATGTGTGGGCGCCTCGTGCTATGTACGTTACAAACTCAAACCAAGACCGTACACGCGATGGTTATCAAGTGGCTGTTCAGTGGGCACCGAGTGACAGACTTGATTTAAACTTTAACTATTTTGGCGCCAAGCTAGGCTATGACCAATCTAGTCAAGCCATTACTTTTGCTGAGTGGAACGATAACCACAACCCGTATTACGGTATTGTATTAGATGGTGATACGGTGGTTGCCTATGGTAATGCTGATAACGGTTTACTGAATGACAATAACTGGGGTGATGCCGATGTAAATGGCGGAGTGCCCGTTCGTCGTGGTTTGTTATCGCCGCAGTTGACAGGGCGTGAACGCTTTGGTGAGTCAAAATCAAATACCTATGATTTTGAAGGCACTTATTTTGGCGATACTTACAGCGTTACATTAAAGCTTGGTCATACTGAAGCTGAAGGTGGTACTTCAAAAGAAACCTACGCTAATATTGATGCTCGATTAGGCTCAGTAAATAGCTGGTTATGGTCAATTGAAAACGGAAAACCAAGCTACGAAGTGTCGACTGATTTAGCCACCGATAAACAAGCGTACCAATATTATGATTGGTTTGATTCTTACTCATCAGAAAATGAAGACTCAGAAGATTACATTCAAACTGATGTAAAATTTGACCTTGATGGCAGCTTTTTCACCCGTGTCTATGTAGGGGCTAAATACCGCGACCACGAAATTAAAGGTATTCGTAACGACTTTCGTTGGGATGACGGCATAGCTGATAACGGTGGTTACCGTGGTTATTTACCGGGAACTGAGTGGTTCCATAATCCAGATTTTCACCCGGATGCACCAACATTGGTGAGCGACCATGTCGTTGATAACAGTGCGGGTGATACCGGTGCATTTAACTTCTTAGCGTTTGATTTTGGAGCGCTTGATAACTACTTAAAAGAGAACTTTAGCCAAACAGTTGTACCTTCACTGTCGGGTACCTATGCCCTTGAAGAGAAAATTTGGTCTGTTTACACACAAGCTGATTTCGAATGGCAAGATTTCCGCGGTAATGTTGGTGTGCGCTATGTAAACACAGAGCTTAGTACTTTGACTTACGACGAAGTCATTGGCCATGATGATAATGATACAGACCCGAATGAACGCAGTAGTGATGGCAGTGAAGTATTACCAAGCTTTAACTTAGCATGGGATGCAACCGAAGACCTTGTCGTTCGCTTTGCTGCAGCGCGCACAATGGCAAGAGTGAGTTATTCAGACTTAAGCCAAGCGGAATCATACGGACCACCAGTTAACATTAACTCGCCGGATTCATGGACTGGTCGTGGTACAGGTACTTCTGTAAACACCGGGCTTGAGCCAATGCTATCTGATCAATTCGATTTAGGTATTGAATGGTATTACGATGATGGCTCTGCGCTAGGGGCAACTTTATTCTCTAAGGATATTTCTAATTTACCGATTTCATCAGTGGAAATAGTTGAGCGTGAGCACAATTGTTGTAATGGCCCAATTGAAGTTGAAATGAACACCAAAGTAGGTGGCGGTGATGCAAAATCAGAAGGCTTAGAGCTGTTCTTCCAGCATTCGTTTGATAATGGCTTTGGTATTTTAACCAACTATACCTACACAGATACCAGCACCAGCGAAGTATCGACTGACGGGCAAAAAACAAAGGCTGAAATTCCAGGCACGGCTAAGCACCAGTATAATGTATCGGTGTATTTTGAGAATGACGACTTTAGTGTTCGTGCGTCATATAACTGGAAAGACGACCGTGCCAACGGTATTCACCAAGGCTACAACTTATATACCAAAGACTATGGTCAGCTTGATGTGAATGCCTCTTATAACCTTACAGAGGATCTTTCGTTTACCGCGTCAGTTGTAAACCTAACAGAAGAATTAGAAGAAGGTTATTGGAAACAAAGTAATCGCTTTACCTATAACCAATATTCGGGCCGCCGTTTTTACTTAGGCGCAAATTATAGCTTCTAACCTTAGATATGTTGTTTGTTGCAACCTAAAAAGGTACTTTTATAAAAGTACCTTTTTCTTTTTAAGACAATAATGATTGAATTTGTAGCGACTACCGAGCAAGACAAAGCCTATTTACTCGACTTAAGGTTAAATACCATGGTTGAGCACTTAGAGAATCAGGGATTATTTTTATCACTTGAGCAGCATCAAGCACGAGTAGCAGAGCACTTTGAGCACAGTCATTTAGTGTTAAATAACGGGCAATGTGTAGGCGCTGCCAAGTTCATAGTTAGTGAGCAAGCAATTAGTTTATTACAGCTACAAATTGCACCTAAAGAGCAGGGCAAGGGGCTAGGCACAAAGGTGTTAGATGCACTAAAAGCGCAAACATCAGAAATTAATTTAACGGTGCTAAAAGCGAACCCAGCGTATGGGCTATATCAACGGGCAGGGTTTAAAACTCTAGGCGAAGATGACTACGAGTTTCATATGCAGTGGCAAAAATAAATACAGCAGAAATAAAAAAAGGGCGCTGTTAAGAATAACTAAGCGCCCAATTTTGACTATTTCTTTTCTTCGTCAGGTAAAGTGACGTTAAGCTCAAGTACCGCTAAGTCATCTTCGTTTTGGTCAAACTGCACCTGAACTGCATCACTGTTTACATTCACATATTTACGAATAACATCAAGGATGTCTTGTTTTAGCTGTGGTAAATAATCTGGAGTACCACGCTGTGAACGTTCGTGCGCGACGATGATCTGCAATCGCTCTTTTGCAAGTGACGCACTGCTTTTCTTTTCTGAGCGGAAGTAGTCAAGTAAAGACACATTAACCTCCAAAAATCCGTTTAAATAAGCCTTTCTTCTCTACGTCTAAGAAACGAAAATCAACAGTTTCGCCTAATAAACGATTGATAGCATCAGTGTACGCTTGGCCTGCATCCGATTCAGAATCTAAGATAACCGGTTGACCAGAGTTTGATGCACTAAGTACAGCTTGTGATTCTGGAATAACGCCCAGTAGTTTAATCGCTAAGATTTCTTGTACGTCTTCTACCGAAAGCATTTCGCCTTTTTCAACACGCTCAGGATTATAGCGAGTTAATAGTAAGTGTTCTTTTACGCTTTCAAGGCCTTCTTCAGCACGTTTTGATTTGCTGTGTAAAATACCTAGGATACGGTCAGAGTCACGTACTGATGATACTTCTGGATTAGTTGTTACAATCGCTTCGTCAGCGAAGTACATTGCCATCATTGCACCGGCTTCGATACCTGCTGGTGAATCACACACAATGTAATCAAAATCTTTTTTCAGCTCGTTTAGTACACGCTCAACACCATCACGGGTAAGGGCATCTTTATCGCGGGTTTGTGAAGCAGGTAAAATATGTAACTTATCAACGCGTTTATCTTTGATAAGCGCTTGGTTAAGGTTTGCTTCACCATTGATTACGTTTACGAAATCATAAACAACGCGGCGCTCACAACCCATGATAAGGTCAAGATTACGCAGACCAATATCAAAATCGATAATAACGGTTTTAAAGCCTTTAAGCGCTAAACCTGTGCCAATCGCAGCACTCGATGTGGTTTTACCAACACCACCTTTACCAGAAGTAACGACAATCACTTTTGCCATGAGATTTATCCTTTAACCAAAGCTGAAATTTCTAATGAATCATTTTTTTGTTGGATTTGTACTGCGCTACCCCAGTGTTCACCCTGAAGAGAGTCGCTGATCCAATAACTACCATTAATTGAAACAAGTTCTGCTTCTAATTTTTGGCAAAATATATGTGCTTCGTTGTAACCTTTTGCCCCTGCAATTGCACGGCCGCGAAGGGTGCCATAAATGTGCACGTTACCGTCGCTTATGACTTCGGCGCCATGACTTACAGAACCAATCACGATTAGGTCGCGGTCTTTTGCATATACTTGCTGACCAGAGCGTACAGTGCCGCTAATAACCTGCGCAGGCAAATGAACGGTTTTTTCAACGATAGATGTATTTGTTTGTTGTTTAGCGGTTGCACCCTTAACGTCTTGTGAATAATTTAACACCGACAGGCCTGCGGCTTTCGCGCTTTCGTTTTGCTCTTGAGAGCCATTGCAAACGCCAACAGGGTTTAGCGAAAGACCGCTTAACATTGACTTTAAGAATGAGAAATCAAGTGTTTCGTCTTGTATGTCACTTAAGTTAATTACGATGGGGGCACCAGCAAAAAACTTAGGTGCTTGGGCGATTTTCTCATCTAACTGCTTACTTAAGAGGGATGTATCTGCTGAAAATAAATGTAAAACAGATAACGTAAAAAGGTTCCCTTTTAGCTCAAAAATTTGTTCCGACATACACGCTCAATTGATTTGTTTTGATTAGTATAGTTTGTATATAAACACAGGCTGAACAAGGCATACACAGTAAAAACTAATCTATTTTTTCTAACTTATTATTTGACTCATGTTATAGTGTGCGACTTCGTTAAGCAAGATATTATAGGGCCATAATGCTAACTGCGGTGTATAAAAGTATTAAAAAAGCGGATACTTACCTTTTTATTGAAAAAAGAGACGATTTTGGTCGTGTTCCTGAACCTTTACTAGAAACGTTTGGTCAACCTAAATACGTAATGATGATCAATCTTGCTAGTCGTGAAAAGTTAGGTTTTGCAGATATCGAAACGGTTAAGCAAGCGTTAATTGATAAAGGTTTCTACTTACAATTACCACCGCCAGAAGAAAACCTGTTAACCCAATTCAAAAAAAACAAGGGAGTTGAGAGTGATTAAAAAACTTGCCGTTATTTTACTTAGTGCCTCTTTGAGCACATCAGTACTGGCAGAAGAAAAAACCCAAGCTGATTTTGACGTTTACGTTGCTGCATTAAAAAAAGAAGCAATTGAAAAGGGCTATGATCAAGCCCTGATTGAACAAGCATTCGCAACGGCTAAATTTAAAAAGAAAGTAATCTCAGCAGATAAAAATCAGCCAGAAGTAAAAGAAACCCTCGAAACTTATTTACCTAAACGTGTGCCGCAATGGAAAATTGACCGCGCGCGTAAGTTATACAAAGAAAACCAAGACGTTCTAGAAAAAGTAGCCAAAGAATACGGCGTTCAAGCACGTTTTATTGTGGCACTTTGGGGCCTTGAAAGTAACTTCGGTAAAATCCAAGGTGGTCACAGTGTCATTGCATCATTAGTAACACTTGCTTTTGATGGCCGCCGCGAAACTATGTACAAAAACCAACTTTGGGCAGCGCTTGATATCTTAAAAGAGGGGCACATTACCCTTGATAAGTTCAAGGGCTCGTGGGCTGGTGCAATGGGGCAAACGCAGTTTATGCCAACCTCATTTAACGCTTACGCTGTTGATTACAATGGTGATGGCCGCAAAGACATTTGGACCACAGAAGAAGACGCATTCGCTTCAATCGCCAATTACTTAAAGCAAGCAGGGTGGAACGATGATTTAACCTGGGGTCGCCAAGTTAAATTACCTGAAGGCTTCGATAATTCAAATATTCTTAAACGCGGCACTAAAACCCGCAGTCAATGGTTAGAGTATTGGAAAGATTCAGAGCGCAGCCTTGCTGATTGGCAAGCTCTTGGGGTTCGTAAAATGGATGGTAGCGACTTACCAAACGTTGATATTACCGCCGCAATGGTAATGCCTGATGACGTAAACGGTCGTATGTATCTAGCCTACGATAACTACAAAGCACTTATGCACTGGAATCGCTCGTATTACTTTGCTACTAGTGTTGGTTACTTATCTGACCGCATCGGTTACCCAGCGATTAAGTAATTGACTAATAAAAGTTAGCAAGGTCCAAGGGTAAAGCTACAAGTTTTACCCGAGTAACTTGCTAACTTACTCGGCGTTAAAACGCCTCCTACGTCGAGAAATTGTATTGGTGTAGGTCGTCATTTATGGCGACACAATCTTGAACATTTTTTGTAGGAACGGCTTCAGCCGTGAACCTTAGATGTTCGGCGTTAAAACGCCTCCTACAAACTCGCAAACTTTCCCCTCGATTCAATTTTAAACCTTTACCTTGAGTGCTTTTTGCAGTGCCTCTACGTTTTTACAGCCAAGGTATATGTTTTTTCCGTCAGTTAAAGTTATTTTAACGGCATTTCCAACTGAGGCATTATATAACCAGCCATCACTTAGCATACGTATACCAATTCCTTGATACCATTTTGTTTGGTATGCAGAAGTATCGGCAATCTGAGATAATTCAACACGTTTGCTAATAATCCCAAAGCCAAAATACCAACGAAGCGTTTGCTCATCGATGACAATTGTTAGTGAAAAGAATAACAAAGTAATAAGCAGGTTTATCGATAATATAATTATTTTGAGGCCAGCCAGTTCAGGCGATAAAATTATAAAGGCACTAATCACTAATAAAATAATAATTAACGAGTAATTTATTCCTGTCTGTTTATACATAGATTAATATCCTTTTAAGTCAGAACGTAAATAAACACTTAATTATTAGTATAGCAAAGGCAAGAGCAGTTATGATTACCCGTTCAATCGCGCTAAAGCACGACCTACAAAACATCGTAGGAACGGCTTCAGCCGTGAATCTTTGGATGTTTGGCTTTAAAGGCCTCTGTTGAGGGATTATATTGATGTAGGTCGTCATTTATGGCGACAAAACGTTAAATATTTTTCAAATGACGCGCTAAAGCACGACCTACAAAACATCGTAGGAACGGCTTCAGCCGTGAATCTTTGGATGTTTGGCTTTAAAGGCCTCTGTTGAGGGATTATATTGATGTAGGTCGTCATTTATGGCGACAAAACG